>CAKTAA010000074.1 GCA_934526185.1 uncultured Eubacteriales bacterium
GTCCATATGTTTGGCTTCCGCCTTTTCAATATGAAAAGTTTTTGCTCGATCGATTTTTGTCTTCCGTTGACGATACCCCGAGCGAGTTCTGCCGCTCAACGAATGGATATATTCGTCGAAGCTTCCGTCCAGTGCGATCTGGAGGCTTTTTTCATATTCCATGTCCAGTTGCCATCCGAATTCAGTACAGGCTGTAAGGAGGCTTTCATATGTTTCCAGCCCATAACGGATATGGGATAAACTAAGCAAATCCCATTCCCCTGCATTTTGAGAAAGCCATAGAAGAATATTGCTTATGGCCTTTACTCCCATTTTTTCAAGAAAAATAAAATCAAGGTAATCGAACTGTCGATTCCCAATAAAACAAATTTGACGGATCTGCCTACGGCTGCAAGGCAAATCTACCCATATCCTGCAAAACGGTGCAATCGCCACAAGCTCACCGTCTTGGTAACACCCCAGCAGAAAAGGCTCTGTTTTTTCGCAGGCAAAGAAATCGAGCCAGGTCTTGTTCCAAAGATAGCTCTGAAACAAGGTGAATAATCCGTCATGAAAGAGCCTATTCCATTCTGAATGGACGCTGGATATATCTCGTATCCTTTTTACTGTAAAAGACATTTTTTATATTATCTGTTGCCTCCTGTTAAATGGATTCAATATAGGGGTTTTTCTTCAGCGTAATTCCAGCCCTGTGGAGCTTTAGATAAAAAATTTTTTTACGCGATTCCATCTCCGTAAAAAAATCGATTAGATAGTTCCTCGGTATCAGGCGCTCTCCGATTCTGTCCGCTTCGATGGAGTTCCAATTGCTCTCCGCAAGCTTCAACAGAGCACGAAACCAATCTGCAAAGCGCCGGTTGGCTTCATCTGCCATCTTGTCGCTGACCGGCTTCCTTTCCTCCAACAATCGGCACAGTTGCAAATCATCCCGATGCATTATTTTTATATATTCATATGAAATAATTGTGTCATGAATCTGTGTTGCTTTCAGCCCGGTTTCCCTATAAATCCGGTAAAAAAAGTCCACAGCATAGGAAGCCATCGCCTGGATTCGTTTGTCCCGGTAATCGTATTGATAGCTTTCGTCGTCGCCGAAAGCTAGGCCGTCCGCTATTATTTTTTGGTTCAGAGCGCATCCTTTGTACATGGAATACCGGCTCAGAAGGTAATCAAGATAACAGGCCACACGGTGTTTTTCCAAAAAATCCACATTCGTTCGGAGACGTTCAAATGTGGAATACGGATTGAACATGATAAAACCCATCTCAACAAAAATGCCATTTTTTCGGAACAATTTTATTGCTTTTTCATTATCCGAAAGTGTTGCACTTTTACGATATAGTTTTAAACATGCTTCATTGGCGGCTTCGATTCCTAGAATGGAACAGAACAAACCGGATTCTCTAAGCAGATTCATCAACTCAGGGGTGGCATTCCTTTGAAAATCTGCCCTGAAAAATGCAAAATAGTGAATTTTAAGCCCTCTTCTTCGTATTTCTTCTGCAAGTTTGGCCACTCTGTCGTAGCTGTTGCCTGGGTTTTCAAAACTGCAGTCAATAAAATAAAACACGTGGATGTCGTATGTCTTTTGAACATACTCCAACTCGTCGACGATGTCAGCAACAGTGCGTCCTCGCCATTTTTTATAATGAGATCCGGTCACACAAAAGCTGCAGTTTCCCGTGCAGCCCCTCGACCCGGAGATCAAAGCCATTTTATATTTATTTTCTTTCAAGAGGTCCCTTGCCATCCAGGGCAAATCATTCAGCGGTACGCGCACTCCAGGCATATCATTTATACATATACCGCCATTTCTGCGGTATATTAGACCTTCTACAGAAGCCAAATCCCTGTTTTCTTCAAGCGATTGAATTAAATTTAAGAAGGGAATCTCCCCTTCTCCGCGAATGATATAATCCACAAAGTCATACCGCGCCATGAGCGCGCTGTATTCGTAGCTCGGTAAATAACCCCCGAGACAAACGCGTGTTTCCGGCAGGAGCGTCTTGATCGTTTCTCCGGCATTCAGTGCCGCCGTTTCAGATATTTTATAGACCGGCAGACCAACCAGGTCCGGACGATACCTCCGAATAGCCTCAAAATCTATCTTGTTTTTAAGCTCCGACATCAATCTTACCTCATATCCATGCATTCTGAGATAGGAGGCGATGCAGCAGATTCCCGGCTCTTCATTGTTTAAAATCATATCTTCGGTTTGAACCATCAGCAAAAGTATCTTTTTCTTCATGCTTTTGTCCTTTCAAAAACATACCATTCAGGTACTGCTTTTCTTTCAGGAGCCCGTTTTGACTTCGCCTTCTCTGATGAACTGCGCCATTTCCAGAATGGATGGATAGGTGTAAACATCTGTCACCCGTATTTTATAACCCAATCTTTTTTCAATTTGTGCCACCATCTGGATACACAAAAGGGAATTCCCCCCTATTTCAAAGAAATTGGCCCTTATTCCAATCCCTGTTTTATGGAGCAGGGAATTCCAGATTTTTTCTAAAACGTCTTCCGTCTCATTTCGGGGAGGTATGTACGGATCTTTCATTACCTCTACCGATTCCAAATTCGGCAACAGACTATAGTCCACTTTACCGTTGCGATTTCTTGGGAGCTTGTCCACCCGTATGAATAAATCGGGTATTTTATATTCTGGTAAATGATTTCGTAAATAATTTCGTAAATCCTCTTTATAAAGTTCCCCTGTACTTTCGATAAAAGCACAGAAAATGCCGTCAGCTTCCTTTTTGTCTTTTCTTTCAGCCACAGCGCTTTGTATAACCGACGGATACTTATTTAAACAATGCTCAATTTCCTCCGGCTCAATCCTATAGCCTCTTATTTTCAGCTGCCTGTCTTTTCTACCAATGTAAATGAATTCCCCCCCGGACCCTTGCACCGCGATGTCCCCGGTATGATACAGCCTTCCATCCCCATATGGGTTAGGAATAAATTTTTCCAACGTCAATTGCGGATTGTTGAGATAGCCGCGCGCAAGCCCGACACCCGAAATGCATAATTCCCCCGGCGTGCCCGGCGGTAATAAACCGCCGTCGAGATCCATGATCAGCAGTTGCGTGTTCGGAATGGGACTTCCGATCGGAATGGAATCGTATGTTTCTCCAAGCTTTCCCTGAAAGGCCGTTGCACATACGGTTGTTTCAGTCGGTCCGTATGCGTTCATCATCTGTACAGACCGGTTCCATCGGTTAAAAACATCCGTGGAAATTTGTGACCCGGCTGAAATCAATCTACGCAACGTGGGGAAGCGTTCCGGCTCCAGCTGCTGTAAATAATGAGGGGGCAGCGTCAATACAGTGATTCGATTTCTATTGATGGCATCTGTAAAAGCAGAAATATTAAAAATCTCGTTTTCCAATAGAATCGACAATCCAGCTCCACACAACAGGGCCATAAAGATTTCTGAAACGGATGCATCAAAGGCAAGGGATGCAAAAAGCGCTACCGTATCCTCTTTTGTGATCTCAAGCTCCTGTCTGAAAAATAGTTGCAGATTAGCTACGCCTCTGTGAGTAAGCATCACGCCTTTTGGGGTACCCGTTGAACCCGACGTATAAATAACATATGCTAGGCTATCTAATGACGGCGGTATCCAGTCGCACAGTTTTTCCCGATAAATCCCTCGCTCTACCACATTAACAACGGTTTTCACCTTTCCCGTCGTCTTCTTTAGAAATTCAGGATTCGTGATAAGTATCTCGGCACCGCTATCGTGCAGGATAAACTCTAGCTGCTCATCCGGCATATTTGTGTCCAGCGGAAGATATGCGCCCCCCGCTTTTAATACCGCCAGCACGCTTACGATAGCGGCCGACGAACGGGGCAAAAGGATTCCGACAATAGTTTCCGCTGCCACACCCTCCTTTTTCAGATAAGCCGCCAGCCCATCGGACAGGCGGTTCAGCTGCCCATAGGTGATCGAATGAATCAGGTAACCATCCTGTTTCGCATTGTCCTCGTTACCGTCTAGATCCTTTTGGGAGAATGTATTTATTTGAAGAGCCGTAAGGCCCCATTCATCTGTAAGGCTAAATGGCTGTACAGATAATTCCCTCAGTTCAAATAGAACTCGTATCAACTTATATAGTGTTGTCCGATTCATTGTGTTGGCCAGCAGGCACTGAAAGCTTCCTGAAGCAGTCATTTTTAGATATAGCTCCATACGCCCTTTCATTGTATGAGATTTTTTAAGAATATCATACACACTGTGGCTACCGTCAAATAGCTCAAAAACAGACTTCACCACAGTATTCATATAGATTTGATGAGTACCGCCTTCAGCAGGAAGCACAAACCATTTCTTTGATTTGGCTTCTTTCAATTCGTCGGAAGCACACTCGACAAAACTGATTTCAATATTCTTCCGCATTAAAAACAATCTGCCGAGTAGATTTTGGTATGGATATGCGAGCCCATAATCGTTTATCTGATCTATTAAATCTTCAACACGCACCGATTCAGACAAAGCCGTAGCGTCAGGGGAAGCTTCGCAGATTTGTTGGAACAGCTCCGGAATAGATTTTTTTGCATACGATTGCTCAAAGGATTTCATCTCGAGCATGAGCTGATTTGCATTTACCGTTTTTACCATCTTAATATCGCTGACTGGAATATCAATCCGGTCAAGCACCTGCTCAAGTACATTTATCAGACATTCCCCGAAGGAGGCTATGTACTGGGGTGAAAAACAGCAGGTGTTATAATTAAATTCCAAATGAATAATTTGGTCATCCTGATTTATCCCCAAGCTTCCTTTCAGACTCAGAGCTGCTTGACCAGACGACTGATGCAAATCAGAATAATGAGCACCTTCTACGAGGAGATGCATTGTATTTTCCGCTTTAAACTGAATATCCAGCAGGTCAAAAACGGTAGACAGAGGGAAAGCCTGATATTTTTTAACTAGCGATACCGTCTGTTTTACCTGCAGCAACCATTTTCGGAATGAAATACCGGGCGGTATACAGTCTCTGAATAATATAAAAATATTTCTATCGCTTTTATTTTCCCCGTCATAGAAAATAGGCGAACAAACCGTGATGTCTGATTCTCCGGTAAATTTATAAATGACTATTTTGACCGCTGCAAGCAAAAAAGTGAACAGAAGCCATGAATCGGATTTACAGAGCGTCATCAGCTTCCCGGTCATGTCGCGGTTCAAACTTTTCCGAATCGTGCCTTTATTGTACGATCGAAACTTTTTGCCCATTTCATCCATCTGCACTGAATTTTCCAAACCCTTCAGTTTGCTGAACCAGTATTTTTTGGCCTCTTCCCTTTGTGTCATAGAAATTTCCATTTGCAATCACCATTAATTTTTATTCAAATTCAAATTTATCCATTTCTTGTGTATTATTCATCTTCTGGCACTGTTCTGCATCCGTTTGCTTCTGCCGAATGTTGGCAATCAGCTGATTGTACTCGTCAAAATCCACGTAGAATTGTTCAGCGGCATCTTTTATCTCTTCATATTGTGCAATATCAAGATGCTTTTCTGCAAAACAGCTACAGTATCCGCATTTGTCGCAATTGTTTTTACAAAAACCCGGGTGTTCGGCGAATGGCTTAAGGAAACCGTCGAGCTTTTTGTTGTCAAGACTGTTCTTAAATGTATAGGGGGAATTGAATAGCTCAAGCAAATCAATTAGGTTTCCGTCATAGGAGCGTTTAAAGAAACTTTCCACCGCCCTGACCGGATCCCCTTGGACTACTGTATGCCTACCCTGAATTTTAAAAAAATGGATGCCAATCGCCTCATAATATTGCATATCCTCAGGCCGAATCCATCCTAATCTTAAAACGTTGGCCGCGTCCTCTAGACGTTTGAGCAGACAGCGGTGATTATAATACGTTTTCACACCGTTTCCACATTGCCGAAAAGAATCGTGTGCAGTTTGGTTGTAATGAAAGGTCCGATATATACAATCCTTGTAACATAAGGAATTGACCAGTACTTCCACGGGTCCAGTAAATACATCCACAATTTCTTTCAGGATTTTGAAATCCCTTGAGATACATTCACTGACTACAAGTTGATTCGCACCCAGTAATTTGAAGTTCCTAGCGTCGTTTGCATTTTGTATATCGCATATAATCGAGGCTTTTATCTCAAATTCAAGGCCGGATTTGAGAACTAACTCCATTACCGAAGGCAGGGCAACGGTCAGCTTTCTTACGCCGGCACGGTACAGATCATACAAATATGTATACAGGCTTTCCGCTCCCTCAGCGGTAAATTCTTTATTTCCCATACATGAGCCGTTTAGTGAATAATTAAAATCTATCTGCCTCATTTTAGAGTAAGCAATGTATTCCTCCAAAAGCGCCAAATCGACTTTAGGCAGGTTTGTCGCATCCCGCCCGCCCTCAAATATATTGCCTACAGTCACCTGTCCATAGGTTTCGTATACCCTAGCGTCCTCATACTGATCATTAAGTATTGCATATTTGTCAATTGTATCTTTTTTAAAGTCGGCGCAAACATTAAAATATCTCAAATCTGCCTGTCCTTTCCTCTTCCTTTTCTGGAAAATCAAATTCTTCAATATCCTTGAACGTTTCCCCGTTATCGTACTTGCATGTATGAATGGCGGAAAAAACTGAGCCGAATGGGGTTTCAAGCGCATACTCAAAAAGGCGGATAAATTCACTCAGTATGGTTTGTGCCGTCTCTGCCGGATACAACGCCGTATTGTATTGTAGGCGTAAGGAAGAATCATGCAGGTAAAAGCTTAAAACCAAATCGAACCTCGCCTTTTCGAATACACAGTAATTCGTTATCTGCAATTCTCCGCCGGCCACCGACTTTTGAATGTCCAGCGGGTAATTTTCAATTACGACGATACTGTCGAACAACCCCTTATCCGTACCCGCTGCCCCGGCTCGCTGAAACATATGAAGCGGGGTCGTTTCATATGTTCTTTTTTCTTTTAAATCAGAATTGACCGTGGTGATTATATCTATCATACGGGCATCGGGCGACACATCCGTCAAGAGAGGAAGAGTGTTGATAAACAGACCAACGATCGTTCCCACCATCGGAATTTCTGCCGGCCTGCCAGACATCGTTATTCCGAAGCTGACCGTATCTGCAAAGTACAGCTTGTGGAGAAGAATTCCCCACAAGCTGTACAGCAGTACAGACACGGTAAAGTGGTTTCGCGCGCAGAACAGAAAAGCCTTTTCCATGACCGCCTCGGGTATATTGGAGACATGGGTGCCATATTGCAGATTCTTTTGTTCTCTGTCCGCAGCGTTTGGCATCCATCCGCTGAACCGACTCATATATTTCCGGCAGTATTCTTTCTGTTGAATTATATTTTGCTGGTTCAGCCACTCAATGTACTGGCGGTACCTGCCCTTTGGGGCCGCAGGGGCGGGTGTCCCCGCACAGAGCGCAGAATATATATCGAAGAATTCCTTTAAAATCAGACCGTTGCTCCATCCATCATATAGAATATGGTGAGATATCAATGTCATATAAGCCGTATTTCCACCCATGAGGTCTACATGGATGCGAAAGGGTTCTTTTCTGATATCCAGCTTATCCAGTTGCCCCAATTGATTGTGCGCTTTCCTTTCCTTTGATTGCTCCACATCCCGCAAACCGGATAAGTCCCTTATATACAAGGGTGCAGGACGGCTGCGGTAAATAATCTGTACCGGTTCCGTCAGCTTTTCCCATCGAAACACGGCCCTAAGAATTTCATTTCTGCGTATCACTTCTTCCCAGGCTTGCAAAAACTTTGTATGCTGCAGCGTACCTTTCAGCTCCAAGACTATCTTTGTTACATAATAAGAGCGGTCCTCATGCCCCACAAAGTCGAAGAGCATGCTTTTCTGCATAGGTGTTAAGGGTAGGATGTCTTCAATTCGATTCGGTTTATCCATGGCACTTTTCTACGTTATTGCTTTTTAGCCTGGTGCCGCATCCATGAAAAAGCGTGTCAATAATAAAGTCATCGGCACTTCTGTCCGAACGGATATTTTTTATATAACATGCCCACCACTGCTCATTTCTCCGATACCAAGAAAATGTTTTTTCCGCGCCTTCCGGCAGGCTGGTAGCCGGAACCCATCCGGTCTTTTCTTTTACTTTTTGGTTGTCAGAAATTAGACAACTACCCCTCCCGCGTCTGCTGTCAATTTGGGGCGACAAAATCGGCCTTTCGATTTTATTCATCCCTTCAGCCTGAAAAAGAACTGAAACAAGATCTTTTACGCTGATTCCGCCTCCTGAAGATATATTATAGGTTTCTCCCCAGCATTCTTCGGCTGAAAGTAGGTAGATCGCTTCTACGGCGTCTCCTATATAGACATAATCCCGTACAACATCCCCGTTTATCTCTGTTTGCAGGTTCAACAGCGACCGTGTTATCAGCCTTGGAATAATTCTATCCGGTAGCTGCCAGGGGCCGTACAAATTCGTCAGGCGAAATATAATGTAATGTAAACCGTAACATTCACGGTACGTTTCCAGTATGCTTTCTCCTGCCAGTTTTGAAGCGGCATATGGGGACTGCGGGTTCAGCCTGTCGGATTCCTCATACACGCATCTTCCGTCTCCTCCGTACACTTCGACGGAAGATGCGTATAAAACAGGGATATTCTTTCGGATACAGTCATCGAGCACACCGACCAAGCTGCCGATATTATTGCGAATTACCTTGTGAGGATAAAAATAGGAATAATCCACATGCGGAAAAGCCGCCAAATGAATGACCAAATCCGCATCAACCGGCAAATCGCAGCTTTCTCCCGCCAGATCGATACATTTAAACGCAACTCTCCCTTCGTATTCCCGCAGCAGGGAAGGTAGTCTGCCGCCTTTATCCGTTAAGTCCAGCAGGGTCACCCTGTTTCCTTTTTCTAAAAACGCTCTTGCCAGATTGACCCCCACAAACCCCGCACCGCCGGTGATTACGATGTGTTGCCAGTCCATTACTCAACGCCCTCCCTATCTATCTTGGTTTTGATAAATTCCATAATTTCCGCTACGGCCTTCTGATATCCTCCGGCCTCCCTTAAAGATTCCCCTATCAGCCGGCAATGCCGGGAGTAAGATTCATCATGGTATACAACATCTGTCATTTTTTTCAGGCGTTCCGGGGTGACATCCGATATATCCGCCCGGATTCCCGCCCCGACTTCACAGACTCGTTCCGCAATATCAAACTGATCCCCCGCCAAAGGAAATACTATCATGGGGACTCCGAAATAGCAGGATTCGTTTGCGCTGTTGGCTCCTCCGTGCGTGATAAACAGATCTACCCTTTTTAACAATTCAAGCTGTGGTACAATTGGGCGCACTATTATATTCTGCGGGATCGGGCCCAGCTTTCCGATATCGATATTGGTTCCGACAGCCATGACCACTTGAATGTTAGTATTTGAAAACGCCTGGATACAGGTTTGATAAAAATCCAGTCGTTCGTTGACATATGTCGTTCCAAGTGAAATCAGTACACTGTAATCGTAGGAATCCTTCAAAAGAGAAAAGTCGAAAGGATCGGGGCGTTCACTCAACGAACAACCGACAAACCGGAAGTTCTCATCCACACGGTCTGAATCTCTTTGAAACAATTTAGAGGTAAAAACAATATTGAGGTCACCATACGAATTGAAAACATCTAGCAGGTTAAATTTCTTTAAAGAATAATGACTGGCCATTTGGCGGGTAAGGATCCTAAATAAATGTTTGTAGAGCTCTCCGGATTTACACTGATTCAAATAGCTCTCTGGAAATAGCAATATATTTTTTAGAAAGCTTTTAGGGTTGGCGTCAATTATCGAATCATTATAAAGCATAATAGGAATAGAGGATATGGAGGGAATCCTGTACTTTTCTGCAATCATTTTCCCAAAGAAACAGAGGGTATCAAAAATAATATAATCCGGCCCTTCTTCTAAAATCGCCTCTATGTTGTTCTCATACCGGTTCAGGTTTACAT
>CAKTAA010000075.1 GCA_934526185.1 uncultured Eubacteriales bacterium
ACGTTTGCCGTGGGTAAGCCCTTCTTTTTCGCACCGAGGATCGTAGCCCTTTTCCTCGCGCTGCGGTATCGGCTGTGAAATTTCCGGAGGGAACGGTTCTTTTGGATAAAAACAATATCACGGGAATCGTCAACGCTCCCGAAAGGAGTATGGCAGCCGCAGCCGCGGCCGTTTTTCTGAGTGTTATATGCCCTTGGCTATGGCGGGTTTTTACTTTCTTCTCCGTTGCTTTGTCATTCATAAATTGATTAGCCTCTTTCTTTCTGGTCTGCTGCTGTAAAAGTATAATGTCGGTATGCTTGGTTCAAATAATACAAAAAGAAAATCACAGAAAATATGTTAATACAAAAGCTCAGACGAGTTTTGTTTTACTGAGTTCCCTGATTGCGACAAAAATCGCTGCAAAGATTTTTCCTAACGATACAGGTCTGCCTTTGATATATTTCCGAGGGGTGTACCGGACTGTACGGAAAACAAATGAAAGGTCACCGGCAAGTGACTGAACACATAACGTTCAGTCTACAAGTTTCACATTCCGCGAAATTTGAGCTCGGTTTGGACTCTGTGATGACTGACGCAGCAAGATGCGTTTGATAAAATTTTACACCCTTTCGGTCACAAAATTTGCTCTTGGCTTAAACACTGCACGAATGCCTGAATGCTTTTGCATTCAGCCATTGTACCATGAAGCAAAAATGCTTGGCTGCAAGGGTATTTTTGTGAAGCTGAAGATACGCAGGCGCGCAAAGCGCAGGGAAGCGCAGCCATTAATGACTTGTGAAGCAAGGTCTGCTATAGATATTATACCATATGAAAAGAGATGGCGCAATCATTTTTAAATAAATTCATTTGAATTTTTGGAGAAAAGCCGCGCAGGAAAAAGAAAAACGGCTGCGTCCTTGTTGAGCAACTCAGACGCAGCCGCAGTTTAGCTGATTTTGAACAGCTTTTTGAGGATAGAGGAAAAAAATTTCGGACTTTTCCATATAACAACTTTCATATGTGACCATGCCTTTCGTGAGCATCGTAATGAACCGGATGAACGGCGGCGGTTCCGCGCGGGACTTGGAAAAACAGAGGTAAGGAGAATGTATTGATGCTGAAGGGGGCAGATCCCCGGCTGCCGTTCTCATTGATATCATATGCAGAAAACCAAAATTTGTTCGAACCCCTTTTTAATTGCACAATATTGTCAGAATGAAAGTAATTCTTACCGAAAAGACAAAACAAATCAGGCGGCGCCGGAAGAAAATTTGTCGGCGCCGCCTGTAACATTATGCCATAGCGCTTTCCGTGACCTTTGCGACCGCGGGCTGCGTCTGAGGAATCTGCTGACCCAAACCGAAGCTGACAGAAATGGCGTCGTTGACCTTCTGCATGACCGCGTCGTCAAGATGTCCCATTTTTTCCTTCAGCCTGCGCTTATCAATGGTGCGGATTTGTTCCAAGAGAACCACCGAATCCTTTGCCAGACCGTACCGGTCGGCATACACGTCGATATGCGTGGGAAGACGCGCCTTTGAAAGCTGGCTTGTGATAGCGGCAGCGATAACGGTCGGACTGTATCGGTTCCCGACATCGTTCTGAATAATCAGAACGGGACGGAGTCCACCCTGCTCGGAACCGACTACCGGACTTAAATCGGCATAATAAATATCTCCTCGTCTGACAGTCACAAATTTCACACTCCATTTTTAACATATGTGCCGTAATAACGGCTTACGCATTCATTATTGCCAATTCTCCACGCAGTTTAATCATGGAAAAAGAAATTGGCAGATACTTCCTCGGAGGCTCAAAGCAAGCTTCCATGCTTATTGTATGCCAAAGCCAAATGACAAGTGTCCGCTTCACTTTCTTTCACAATTCATTCATATGTATGAATTGTATTATTCTGTCGGATTTGCTATACTAATATCGTTTAAATGAGGGCGGCAGTCAAATAAAAAGTTTTCTTTGTGCAGGGGGTAATGAATGCAATGGAATCTGCAGCGGCATATCTGTCTGATGTTCTGACGACAACCGGGACGCGTATTTTTTTTGCGGCTCTTGCATTGATTGTCGGCTGTGTGCTTGTGAAATATCTGACCAGACGGTTGGGAAAGATGAAGTTCTTCCAGCGGATAGATTCCAGCCTGGCCTCATTTCTCAAGAGCTTTGTAACCATACTGCTGTATGCGCTTGTGTGTTTAGAGGCAGCCTCCATCCTCGGTGTTCCAATGACCTCGCTGCTGACTGTTTTTGCATCTGCCGGCGTAGCCATAGGACTTGCAATGCAGGGGGCTCTGTCAAATTTTGCAGGTGGTCTCATGCTCCTGCTTTTTAAGCCCTTTAAAGTCGGAGATTATATTAAGACGGCGGAATATGACGGAACCGTTGAGGCTGTGACTGTGTTCTATACGATCCTAAAGACGCCTGATAACAAGAAAATAACATTGCCGAACGGGACGCTTACCAATGCAGCAATAATTAATTATTCTGCAAATGACACGCGGAGGGTAGATCTTGAATTTTCAGCGGGATATGAGTCGGATATCGCTAAAGTCAAAGAGCTGCTGCTGTCCGCCGCAGGCGGGAATGAGCTGGTATTAAAGGATCCCGCTCCGGAGGCCCTGCTTTCGCAGCACGGAGACAGCGCACTGCAATTTGTTCTGCGTGTCTGGTGCCAAACGGATAATTATTGGACTGTTAAATTTGAGATAATGGAGCGGGTAAAAGAACTGTTTGACAGAAATGGGATTGTCATTCCCTATCCTCAGATGGATATCCATGTATGCGGCGAGACGAATAAAGAGGAACAATAAATACACCTTGCGAAGATCAAAAAATAAATACGCGGTCAAACCGCACACTTATAAAATCCTTTTTTGGTGAAATTAAATTTATAACAGGAGAAAATGAAATGCTGAATGGTACATCCGCAAACGAACTAAATCAAACACAGAGCAAAAACGCCGGCAAAACGTATACGATACCGATTCTTAAAGCTTCGGACACTGCTGCCATTGCGTGGGATTCGATCGTTGCAGCCGATATCTGCGAATATGTATGGGGAGGAGAATACAGACCGAAGGCGTGGGCTCAGCTCGTTTTTGTGCCTGACGACGGCTTTTATGCCAGACTTTCCTGCCGCGAGGCAACGCCGCGGGCTGTATACAGAAATTTTTTTGATCCGGTATACCGCGACAGCTGTCTGGAATTTTTTGCTGTATGGAATTGTGATGCCTCTGATTATATCAATATCGAAATGAACGCGGCAGGCGCTATGCTTTCTGCTGTCGGTCCTGACAGGGAGCGCCGGCGTCCGATTACTGATTTTCTGTCTGAGCCCTTTTCGGTGAAAGCTGCCTCGGAGAATGACGGCTGGTCTGTTACGGTTCGGATTGGCATTGACGATTTGGAAAAGCTGACGGGCCTGCAAAAAGAGAGGCTGGTTTCCGGCTATGCTTTCAAGGGGAACTTTTACAAATGCGGAGACGATACGGACATGCCTCATTACGGTTCATGGAATCCTATCTCACTGCCTGCTCCGGATTTTCACTGTCCGGATCATTTCGGTACGCTGATTTTGGGAAACTTGGAAGATTGACTGATCGAAGACGGAAAATAGGCCGGCAGACGCATTTTGCAAAGCTGAAAGCCGTATACCGTTTGAATGTTTTCGATGGAAGTGCAAAAAAAAAACAGGCCACAAATTTATTTTTGCGGCCTGTTTTAATCTTTATACCTGTCTGTGTTCGGGTTTTACAGAAAGTCTTCTTCGGTCATATCCTCCTCAGCCATAGCTGACGCCTCTGACACGAGTCCCAGCCCATTGTATACAGCATCGAAACAGGCGCCGGTTGCAGGGGATTCGAAACGGACGCCTTCAATATGAATAAACCGGATGCGGGCAAAACGGTAAGTGCTGAGCCGGCGATCGAGTGCGTCATCCGTATGGGCGCACACGAGAAGGTCGCCGCGCTCAATGCCGCAGACCAGCAGGGTATGGTAAAAGGTCCCGTCAGAGTTCCCAAGCTGTACAATATCGCCGATTTCTATATCCCTCGGACGCGCTTCGTATCCAAACGGTCCTTCTCCTTTGTTCTGCGTTAAAAAATTAAATAGATATTCCACTCCGGTCCATGCTGGTGCACGGTCATCCTCAGAAATGTAGTACCAGCCGAAGGTCGGGGTATAGTTCATGACACAACTGCCTGCGTACAGACACTGGGATACAAAATTGGTACAGTCGCCGCCCACGCTGTCGAAGTTATAGAAAACAGGATTTCTGGAAAGCGCCCATCTTCTTGCATAGCTTTGCGCGTGCATCCTGTCATAAGGTTTTTTTACTAACATATGTCCTCCTGCTTTTATATAATTATGACGATAGCTTTCGCTTGGCGAAAGCTGAAAAATACGTTTGAAAGCTTTATCAATCAAATTTTCTCATTCCATTCTATGAAGCGGCCATTGCATCTGACAGAAAATTTCCGCATTTATGCGGTAAAAATTATGTTAAGTTCGTGTACCGGTACCAGATCATTTCTGGTATATTTTATACGTGTATAGCATAAAATGTGATGAAAGACTATGCGGCTGTCTGAATTATAACATTTCATTTTTAGACATATTGAACATTATTTTCCCGAAAAGCCGCCTCTTTTTGGAAAATCTGGAAAATTCTTGATTGTTAACAGAATGTAAAACAATATATAATATTTTGGCCACATAGTCCTGATAAACTATAAGCACTTCAAATGAAAGGAGACACGGAGAATTCCGTGACGAAACGCAAAATGAAGAAAAGAATCATTGCTTTGCTGTTGACGGCTATTGTAGGCTGTGCAATGGTATTTACAAGCTGTGGAGATAATGGTGATGGAGATGATACCGGTACAGGTACCAACACAGCCAAGGTTTCTGATACAGCTAAGACAACCGATACGGAAAAAACAACCGATACGGCCAAGACAACCGATTCAGCAGCTGCTGGTGAATCGGACACTACAAAATAAGAAAACGAAATACGTTGACTGGTCAATGACGCAGGTATTCATATTTATGAGTGAATTCCTGCGTTCGTTTTTGTCACGGCTCCAAAAATGCGGAGCGGTAAATTTTTTCTAAAAAGCCGCGTAAGTCCAACTCTGGCGGCTTTTGATATACGAAATTGAGATCGGTATATGAATCGTGGGTTATACGCGTATGCGCCTGATTCTTATCAGGGAAATGGGGTGCACTTGCACTTAAAGATATTGTATGCAGATAAGGCGGAGCGGCCTACTGCAGCTTTATCCGTGAAAATAAACAATGAAATATTGTTTTTATATTTATGCGGTGATTCTCAGATAAATCAACAGGAAATTGAATCATGGAAACCTTTTCGCTCAAAGAGAGGATTATTTTATGCTGCTGAGCTTATTTAGCAACAATAGAAAAAGAAAAAAAGAAAAAGGATTATCCCTGCTGACTACCGTTTTTGACCACATAGAATGCGAGCTGCTGTGCGGCATACTTGAAAACAACAGCATACCGTTCATCATAAAAGAAGACGGCGGCGGAAGTTTTTCTAAGATAATAACGGGATTTTCTATCTTCGGTACGCATATCTATGTAAGTGACGGCGATCTGGAGCGCGCAAAGGAGCTGCTTCGCTTTATGGAAGAGACGCCGGCAGACAGCGGAGAAAACGATGAAGATATGCATGAAGAGGACAAATTGTAATTCTAATTCAGAAAATTATATAGTTCAGTCTGTTAGCTGTCTGTTTTCGGCGGGAAGCAAGGTGCTCTCTGAATCAAAAAGAGGCACAGCCGGCTTTCGGCTGTGCCTGATGACACGTCTGACTATCTATTTCTGCTGATGCATATCGCCTGACAGCATCCGTATTGCGCGCTCCACTGCATCCTTGGCATTGTACCACGGCTCGTCCTGATATCGGTAATCAAATTTTTTGCAGAACCAGCCGATATCCTCCTGCAGTTGATTCAGAGCGGCCGTTTCCGTTTCTGAAATTGCTTCAAAAAAATTTTGAAACAATTTTTTGTTCAATCGTTTTCTGCCCGTTTCTATGAATTTTCTGTAATGAGGAAGGCAAAAATAAGGCTGTGACGCTGTTTTGACGCGAAATGCTTGTTCCGTTTCCCAAAGATAGACTGCGCAGTCCACCATTTTTTCGAAAGATTGGGCAATTCGGCCGCATATGTAACAGCTTTCTTCAAGCGCATGAAGTTTTTTTTCCGCGTCGGCGCCTGGTGCCCGCAGCGATGATAGGAGACCGCCCGAAAGACCTTTTCTGACCTCCTCAAGATGGCTTTCTAAAATAAGTGCCAAACCCAGGCGATTTTTTCGTTCGAACATCATATGATAATGTGTGGAGCAAAATCCCTCTTCATTGGTGCGTATCCGGATGTCCGGCTCCATCATGGAGGCCCCGAGGATGGTTTCCAGTTCATTTTCCTCAAGCATGTTATAAAGCGCACAGAACGGACACCCTTTCCCAGCGTCGTCCGCTGAGGCGTCAAAGGCTTCGTTGACAGGGATTGTATAAATTTTTTCCGGCATATCAGTCGTTCCTTTCTGTTTCGGATTCCTTTTCTTTTATTTTTTCTCCGGCTATGCAGCAAGCGAAAAAAATTGGGGGCAGAGGACATGTACGGGGAGGCGGGAATACCTGAGAGCGCATCTGCAATAACTTGGCCCGGATAAACGGGCTATTCCGGGCAGCGTCTGCCCCGATTTTCTCATGAAAGGAAACAAACATGGTTATCAATCAACTTCAGTCAACAATCGGCTACCGCTGCCCGGTCTGCGGTACAGGTATTTTAAGTATGGTGGGGGTATTTGCCCTCAGCGGAGATATGATCAAGCTCAAGTGCGACTGCGGAAAAAGCGAGCTGACGATCTCTTATACGCGGGATAAAAAGGTCAGACTGTCCGTTCCCTGCCTATTCTGCCCGAATCCGCACACGTTTGTCCTGAGCAGCGGCAAGTTTTTTGAAAAGGAGCTGTTCTGCATACCGTGCGCTCTTGCTGGGCTGGATATTTGTTTTATCGGAGACAAAGATCATGTGCTGGCCGCCATGAACCGGACGGAGGAAAAAATCATGGGGATGCTCAGGGATGCGGGTATGGATACCCTGGACACCCTGCGTGAGCTGTCCGGCGATGAAAATGACTTTTCGGCACAGGCCGCCGAGACGAATTTTACGGACAATCATATGAACGATTTGGTTTCCTTCGTTGTACGTGAGCTTCTGGAGGAAAACGCCGTCCATTGTCGGTGTGCCAACGGCGGAAAATATGAGGTGATAGACGAAGACGGCGACGTTCTGGTCAGGTGCAGCCGCTGCGGGGCAAAACGGAAAATTTCATGCAGCCAGACGCTGGCTGCCAATGCCTTGCTGGAGGCTGACGTTTTAATTCTTGAATAAAGAAGGGATAGAAAATACAGACGAGCGGAATTGTTTTGGAAATCAGGCCGTAGGAGTCTACGGGGCATTTGTCCAGCTATGCTCAGAAAGAAGGGCGGCGGAAAGGGCAACAGAGGCGGCCGGGTGTCAGAGCCGTCTGCCAGGCGGCTTGAAAAACTGATAATACCGGCAGCGAAGCATGCCGTTGTACAGCCGTCGTACTTTGTCGGCACGCCGACCGTAAAGTCTCTCAAAATTTTCGGATTCACAGAGAATATAGATTTGCCAGCGGTCCAGGGAGGCAAAGGCCTGTCCCATTTTTTTATATAACAGCTCTGTATGCGCCGTATCGGAAAGACGTTCGCCGTAGGGCGGATTGCAGACTATAGTGCCGCGTCTGCCGCCTGTTTCAATTGTCAGTGCGTCCCGGCAAAACACCCTGATACAATGGCTGATGCCTGCGCGCCGCGCGTTTTCCGACGCAAGGGCAGTCATTTGGCTGTCGATATCCGACGCAAACGCTTCAAACGTCGTTTGCGTCTTTTTCATGTCCTCGGCTTCGGACCGAGCTTCAGCAAACAGCTTCGGCGGGATATCATAGAATTCCTCAGCGGCAAAGGAGCGGTGAAGTCCGGGTGCGGTATTGGTCATGAGAAGCGCCGCTTCTATAGGGATGGTGCCGGAGCCGCAGAAGGGATCCCAAAAGAGAACGTCCTCTCTCGGTCGGGCGATTTTTGCGAGAGCACAGGCCAGCGTTTCCCGCAGCGGTGCTTCTCCGGACGATTTGCGGTAGCCTCGCTTGTGCAGGGGAGAACCTGAGGTGTCGATCATAAGGGTGGCTCTGTCTTTCAGAATAAAGAATTCAATTTGGTAGGTCACACCCTCCTCTGGAAACCACGAAATTCCGTATGTTCCTTTCAGCCGCTCCGCAACGGCCTTTTTGACAATACGCTGGCAGTCGGGCAGGCTGAAAAGACGGCTTTTAATGGCGTGCCCTTTGACCGGAAAACAATCGTCTCTGCCGATCCACGATTCCCACGGTAGCGCCTTTGTTCCTTCAAACAGATCGTCAAAGGTAGCGGCGGTAAAATCACCGAGCTTCAAATAGAGTCGTTCGGCTGTCCTCAGCCAGAGATTGCAGCGGGCTATAGCGCCTATGTCGCCGCGGAAGGTGACTCTGCCGTCAATGACTTCGGTGCGTTCGTATCCGAGCGCGTCGATTTCCTCGCAGACAAAATGCTCCAGGCCGAAGAGACAGGTTGCGACATATTCATATATATCTGTCATAATTGTTTTAAATTGAGCCTTTGCCGAAGCAAATAGCAGCCTTTCATGGATTTGTGCGGCATTTTCCGATGCTGTTCTGAGTATATGCCACGGTAAAGCAATTTACACGATGCCCACAGGAGCAGTCAGAATCGAGTATTCTGCAAGCGCGTCCTCGTCTATGACTATTTTTTCTGCCATGGGAGAGATTTTCTGTGAGTACAATTCGCTCTTTAGCACATCTTCGAAATTTGTGAGCAGGTTTGCATAGGCGGAGTCGTTGTAGGCTTTTTCCTTGAGCGGAACTTTCAGCATGATGTGCGTTCCGTAATCCGATTCCAGAACACGTCTTTCTCCGATTTCCATATCGAACGCGGCGTCTGTAAAATCCTCCGGATAATTGCTGAACTGTGAAATAATATACCCGTCGGTGTAAATTTCTGCTCCGCTGTCCTCGTTATATTGTTCAAAAAGCTCATCAAAGTCCGCTCCGTCGTCAAGCTGCCGAACAATGGAGTCGACCAGCTCCGCTTTTTCTTTTTTTTCTGCGTCAGTAAGCTCTGTCGTCTGCGGCTGTCCGCTCGTGTCATAAACAACATCTCCGTCCTCGTCTGTAACCAGCTTGTCGGCGGTGCGGATCCAGATATGCTTGACCGCAACATAGTTTGCCTGATAGAATTCCTCTCGCTGTGCGTCTGTGATGGCTTCCGCGCCGACGATACCGCCCGCGGAGTCGCCGTAAAGATAATCCATGACAGCATACGTTTTCTGTTCGGCAATATAAACGTCCCGCAGGATATCAACGTTGATGCCGAGGGGGGAGAGCTGTTCGTTCATCGCCGCCCGTCCGCCGGCCTCCTCTATGAGAGCATCGATATCGGAATCGATACCGGTCAGTGTGCTTTCCGAAAGCGAAAGCTTATAGGCATCGAACAAATAGAGGGATATCAAATTGGATTTGGAAATTTCATTGACCATGTTTGTAATATAATCTCCGACCGTGGTGCCGTCCAGGACCTCGGACTGCAAAAATTCCTCTGTATCTTCACCGCCAAGCATGTATAGAT
>CAKTAA010000076.1 GCA_934526185.1 uncultured Eubacteriales bacterium
CTGGTGTAGCTCAGTTGGTAGAGCAGCTGATTTGTAATCAGCAGGTCGGGGGTTCGAGTCCGTCCACCAGCTCCATAAATTGATGGACAAATTGAATAGGGGAGATTTCCCGAGCGGCCAAAGGGGGCAGACTGTAAATCTGTTGCTTTCAGCTTCGATGGTTCGAATCCATCATCTCCCACCAAAAAGAAATGACAATTTCCGACAGGAAGTTGTCATTTCTTTTTGTACTATTCTCTCTTCGCTTCTCGTTTTTCTCTTTTCTCTAAAATGTCATTTCCAGATAAAAACTAAAAGAGAAAAGATAAGAGAATCAGTGGCTTTGCTTCGCAAAGCATCGATTATAAAAATAATTTATAGTATGATTTAAAAAGAGGTGATACCAATGAACAGCCCGTTACTTGATAAGTCTCTTGATTTTTCAACACAAATAGTTCTTTTTTATGAGGCGTTTTCTAAATCAAAAAAGGATACAACGATTGCAAAGCAATTACTTCGTTCTGCAACAAACATAGGTGCAAATATAAACGAAGCGGTTTACGGCAACAGCAAAGCAGATTTTATATCTAAACTTCATATTTCTCTCAAAGAAACGGGTGAAAGTATTTATTGGCTCACATTACTGAAAAGGACAAAGCTGATAGAATATGATTTTGAAAGCTTGCTCGGGTTAGCGGAAGAAATTAAGCGTATGCTCATTGCTTCACTGAACACTGCCAAGGAGAATGTGAAATGATTTTATATCACGGTTCTTCAATAGGCGGCATTACAGAACTCAAACCGTTTTTATCCGAGCATAAAAAGCCATATGTGTATTTAGCGAGGAATCCTGTGGTTGCCTTGCTTTATGCCGTAAAGCCGGTTCCAAAGCCGTTTAGCTTTTATCCTTACGGATTCAACGGCGAAAAAGTGGTATACAGCGAGTATTACGAAAACTGTTTTGAAGAGATATATAAAGGTCAAAAAAGGATTTTTATATGAATGTGAGAATGTTGAAAATGCAGAAAACCCCACAGCGATTAACTGTGCCTATATTTGCCAAACGCCGATTCAAATAGGCGGTTGTACTGAAATTGACGATGTATTTGAAAAATTTATGGAATATAAAGAAAACGGATTGTTTGAAATCAAACCGTTCCATTCTGTTTCAGATAAAGAATTAGATTTTGTTTATGATGATATGCGAAAAATAATAACTGAATATAATTTAAAGAGTTGTCCCGATAGTCCAATGAGTAAATTTATTATGAAACATTTCCCCAAAGTATGGTTTGAATAATTTTGCAAGAGTTCGTTTCTCTCTGCAAAAAACGCAAATGTATCTTTTTCGTAGTCTCCCACCAGAATGAGTCTGGACGCAATTTGCGTTCAGACTCGTTTTTTAAGCAAGGCGCGTGCGCCTTTAAAACGTTTGCCCAATCCAGTCAAAATCAATGGTAAAAACAAAACGGATACGGAAGCCTGAGACGTATTACCGCTGTCACGCAGAGCGAAAAGACAAACGGATACAGCAAAAATATTTTCAGTACCGTCAGCAATCATCGGGTTAGATGAAAAAACGGGAATAAACGGTTAGCTTTTTGCCGGCAAAAAGTCAAAGAAGAAATGCAGCTTCACTCTATAGGCAGAGCTCGCTTTGAATCGTTTTCCCTATAATGAGCCGATGCAAATTTGGAAGACATTGTAAGAATCATCTTCTTTCCACGGCAAGCTTTGCCGTTTTATGATAAGTTCCTGCATGCGCAGATCCCATATCCGTAAAAATAGTGATTGCGTCAATGGGCATACTATACCCATCCATCATTCATACCAGCTTTCATACGAAAGCTGAAAGAGGAACATCAACGAGTATATGGAGGAATGATATGGCGAATCATTTGAGTCAGGAGAAATCTCCTTATCTGTTGCAGCATAAGGACAATCCGGTGAATTGGTATCCTTGGGGCAAAGCCGCGTTTCAAAAAGCGGCACAAGAGGATAAGCCGGTTTTTTTAAGCATTGGGTATTCGACCTGCCATTGGTGCCACGTCATGGCGCAGGAGTCTTTTGAGGATGAAGAGGTTGCGGCCCTTTTGAACGAGGGCTTTATCAGCATCAAGGTCGACAGAGAAGAGCGTCCGGATGTAGATGCGGTTTATATGGCGGCTTGTCAAGCCATGACAGGAGCGGGAGGATGGCCGCTGACGGCTTTCCTGACACCGGAGCAAAAACCGTTTTTTGCCGGAACCTATTTCCCGAAAAGAGCGCGGTATGGACAGCCCGGACTGATCGAACTGCTGCGCCGGATCAGATGGCTTTGGGATACCAATAGAGAAAAACTGCTGGAAACCGGAGATCAGCTTACAGCGGTAATCGCGCAGAAGGAATCAGCAGACCGGAACGAACCGGACAGAAAGCTGCTGTACGGCGCATACCGTCAGCTTCAGCAGAGCTTTGATTCGGTATGGGGCGGCTTTGGCATGGCGCCGAAGTTTCCGACGCCGTACAATCTTCTTTTTCTGATGCGCTTTTCTCAATGGGAGGAGAAGCCGCAGGCGCTGCAAATGGCGGAAACGACACTGCAATCGATGGCGCGCGGTGGAATATTCGACCAGATCGGCGGCGGATTTTCGCGCTACTCTACAGATGAAAAATGGCTGATTCCGCATTTTGAAAAGATGCTGTATGATAATGCGCTTCTTGTCATAGCGTACCTGGCGGCCTTCCGGCACACGCAAAGGGAAGTATATGCGGATGCGACTAGACGCACAGCAGAGTATATGCTGCGTGAGCTGTCGGGAGTATCAGGCGGCTTTTGCTGCGGAGAGGATGCAGACAGCGACGGCACAGAAGGCAGGTACTATGTATTCACTCCGCGCGAGATCCTTTCCGTTCTCGGTTCGAAGGATGGGGAGGAATTCTGCCGGTTATACAATATTACGGAAAAAGGCAATTTTGAGGGGAGCAGTATCCCGAACAGAATCGGGAAGAGAGAAAAAGGCTGGGGACAGGACGATGTACGGCTAAATCAGCTCGATGCGTATCGGAAGGGGCGTGCCGGACTGCATCGGGACGATAAAATTCTGCTCTCATGGAATGCATGGGCCATGACCGCACTGGCGCAGGCGGGCTTTCTTTTGAAAGAACCCCGCTATATGGATGCAGCCGTCCAAACCCAGCGCTTTATTGAAGAAAATATGACGGATCAGAATAACCGGCTGTTTTTACGCTATCGGGACGGTGAAGCGGCCCATACCGGACAGTTGGAGGACTACGCCGTATATGCCCTGAGCCTGCTCGAACTGTATCGGCTCACTCTCGACGTCTCTTATCTGAAACAGGCCATATACCGCGCAAAACAGATGATCGGACTCTTTGAGGATCGGGAGAACGGCGGCTATTTTATCAATGCGGCGGATGCAGAACAACTGATTGCCCGTCCCAAGGAGACTTACGACGGGGCGATCCCCTCCGGCAATTCTGTGGCGGCCATGGTATTGGAGCGTCTTGCCGGTTTAACCGCTGAAACGTTCTGGCGGGATGCGGCTGACAGACAGCGCCGTTTTTTGGCGGGGCAGGCCGCAGCATACCCTGCCGGACACTGCTTTGCGCTTCTCGCCATGTCACAGATGCTTTATCCGCATAAGGAATTGATCTGCGCTGGAAAAAGCGTTCCCGATGAATTGAAAGAATATATTGGGCGCCATCTGGATGACAATTTAAGCATTTTGTTTTTATCCAGGGAAAATGCGCCGGATCTTTCGGAGGCGGCGCCCTTTACAAAAGCATATTCTGTGCCGGAGCAGGGGAATATGTGGTATCTGTGTGAAAACGGCTCCTGTCATGCGCCGGTCACATCTTTTAAGGAATTAGAGCTTTCGTAAAAATCGTCGCGGTATGGCATAAGTTATGCGTTTGCTTTGAAAACTTATCACATGAAGGAAAGGAACCGGACTGGAGGAGACTTTTTCCCCCAGTCCGGTTCCTTTATACATAGCATGGCTTTGCCCGTGTCGCCCTGAAGCGCAGCACCTGACGGAGAACAGACGCATAAACTGAAAACAAAGGGAGGAGAGCAATATGTCCTGTCCACAGCAATTCAGCGAGGTAACGAAGCGGTATCTTTGTTGTTTTTATGAGATTTTAGATGAAATGATAGACGGCATGACCAAAGCGCAGCTTACAGACAGCATTTCACATAATTTTATTGTGCAGATGATTCCACACCACGAAGCTGCCATTGAAATGTCCAAAAATATTTTGCAGTATACCACCTTTATCCCGCTGCAAGATATTGCGCAGGGAATCATCGAGGAACAAACGCAAAGCATTGCGGATATGAGAAATGCTTTGAGCCAATGCGATATGCAGACCGGTTCACCGTGTGATCTGCGGCTGTATCAGGAATGCGTCCAGCAGATTATGCAGGCCATGTTCAGCAGGATGAAGACGGCCGTGTCTACAAATCAGATTAACGCCAATTTTATGAGAGAAATGATCCCGCACCATATGGGAGCGATTCGTATGTCCGAAAACGCCCTGCGCTACTCCGTTTGTCCGAAGCTTGTCCCGATATTGAAGGCGATCATCGTTTCACAGGAACGGGGTATCAGAGAAATGAAACGTCTGCTTTGGTGTATGAGCATATAAATAGAAGATCTTTTATGCCTAAAACCGTCTGCAAAAACAGACGGTTTTTTTGATTCTTTACGCACAAAACTACGTTTCCTATTTGACAGGATCCTCTTCATCCTGCAGTTCTTCCTCCACCGCGCGCCATGCGCGGCCGAAGTTTACGTCCCGAAACAGCGCTGCGAGTCCCGTGATCTGCTTTAGCCGCAGAATTTCATCCTTATCCATTCCCAGATGCAGAGAGATCCATTCGTCCGAACGGCCGAGCTCATGCAGTTCCTTTACAATGTTGCTCATCAGATCCACGTCGTGCGAGCCGCGCGCCCGATTGTGCCGGATGGTACTGGCCATGCGGCAGTCGATCGGCTTGTCAATGACAGAGACCGGCAGCCGGCCGTTTTCCCGTTTGTAGATGTCCGGATAGTCCAGCATAATGCGGTATCGGTGGAATCCGTCCACCAGAATGTAGGTATCCCGTTTTTGATCGTAGTAGCAGACGACCGGCATAGTATAGCCGTCTTCCTTGATGCTGTCGTACAGCAGCGCAAGCTCCGGCGGGGCGACTGCATTCGGGTTATAGGTATTGGGTTCGATTTTTTCAATCGGGACCGAAATAATGTGGTAAGCAGGGCTTGAGAAAGCCATGATAATCTCCTTTCTGTGCTGATCTTATCCAACGCTTTCGTATTTTTCTTTTAAAAAATCAATATTCTTTTGCTGCTCTCTGCTGAGGCTAAAGCCCATAAAGCGGCAGACATGATCGTTTTTCAATATGCAGTAGCACATCCGCTTCCAGCTTGGAATGTCTTTGGTGGATTTGATGTCGTCCGTATGGTCGGGTATTTTTCCAAGAAAGACCACTCTGGAATTTCGCATAATCGTATAGTTGGAAACACCGTTGCGTCTAATCTTATATCCATGCTCCTTCAGCTCGCGGATGGCTTCTTCACCTAAACCTCCGCCGACGTTGTGCCAAAACTGTATGGAGGTTTTGAATTTTCTGACGTAATTTTCCCGCAGGCGGGCGGGAAGCGTCGCAAGCAAAAAGCGGGTATAAGATTCCCATGTATGCCCCTCCGGCAATGTGATGCTCCGGTATCCCTTATGTAAAGAAAGATATTATGCAAAGAAGCAGGGCAAAACCACTTGGTTTTCAAGGGGCTGCCCTGCTTCATCTTTACATAAAAATCACTTACCAAGAGCTTTCAGCCATTCCAGGGTATCGGTATTTGTTACCCAAGACGGAGTTGCCGGGGGCATAACCAAAGAATGCTTTTCCAAAGCACGGCGCTGGGTTTCAATACTCGCCTTGGCATAGACCTCCGTAGTGGAAATATCCTCATGCCCAAGCAGATCCTTTATGTAAAAGATGTTAATTCCGGCTTCAAGCAGGTGCATGGCTTTTGTGTGCCTTAAAATATGGGGCGAAACATGGGTATCCAGCTCAGCCATCTGCACATACTTGTTCAAAATATATGTCGCTCCTGCACGGGTAAGTGGATTTCCTTGCCGGTTGACAAATAGTGTCCTGTCCAACTTTTCCGGCGCTGAAAGTTTATGTTCTGTCAGGTACTGCTGTAAATGGAGTGCCGTATTGGGCAATATCGGAACCTCTCGCAGTTTCCTCCCCTTGCCATAAAGAATTACTTTTGCTGGAGTGCTTAAATGCACATCACGAACTTTCAGAGACAGTATCTCGGAAACTCTTGCGCCGGTATCATACAACAAACTAAGAAAGCACAAATCACGCCTGCCAATACTGGAGGACTGGTCCGGCTGTCTCAGTAATTTTGCCATTTCCTCTGTTGTCAGATAACACACAGCCGCTTGTTCTTTCTTGGCATACGGAATATTTACAATCTTCTGGCAGAGCAGCATGTTCTCCGGGGTCTCTACGGAAACATATTTGAAAAAGGATCTCAATGCGGCTAACCGCTGGTTTCTGGTAGATATGCCACAGCCCCTGTCGTGTTCAAGCCATGACAGATATTCCCGAATTAACCCCGGAGAAAAATCCCGTATCCGAAGTCTTTCAATATTCATCGCTTTCTCGTCCCTTAGAAAAGTAAGAAGCAAACGGAACGTATCGCAATATGATGTAATGGTGTTTTGGGAAACATTTCTCTGCAATGGCAGATATGAGCTGAGATAGGAAGTCATCAATCGTGTAAAATCAGTAGGTTTCTTCATCGTATACCTCCATTCCTGGGACAACATCCCCTAATACATTCTGTACGGTTTCCGTTACATACGGAAATATATCTGCCGTAAACTGCAAATAGTTTTGCGTCGCATATATATTCTTGTGACCAAGATATTGGCTAAGTAGCGGCATAACCGCCATAATGTCATCGTTGTTATAAATCATCTTGCGAAGTGATTTAACTGCGAACGAATGCCTGAAATCATGAATCCGAGGACCTTTTCCTGTTCCGCCATGGGAGATACCCGCACTCCAGAGAATCCTGCGGAATGTAATATATACCTGGTTCTCTGAGTAAGGTGCATAATTGCGGGATGGGAACAAATACTCACAGGCTGGAAAGAGTACGGACATTTCCTCCCGGTATTCAGATAGCTGTTTGGCTATACCGTCTGACAGCGGAATCTCACGGTCTTTATCAAATTTTGCCCCAATGACAGATACCATCATTGGCTTACTGTCCCAATCAATATCCAGCCATTTTAGGCGCAGAGCTTCACCAAGCCGCAAGCCTGTGCAGATCAGTAGAGAGAACAGCATATAAAAGACTGTTTTTCGCTGCATACTTCCGGGCATATTTTTTGTGCATTCCAGAAAACGGAACAGCTCCTCATTCGTAAAAATGTACGGACGGTACGATACATCCCGGCGAAGCCGCTGGGATGGAAGTGGAATATATGCCTGACCACCGATGCGGACGATATACTTGCAGAACTGCGTGAGAATATTAGCCCGGTTTTCGCAGGTTTTTTCTCTTTCATAGGATCGACGGTTCGTCCATTCTTCAAATAATTCTTTGGATATTGCCATGCCCTCATATCCAGAACTGCACACATACTCATCGAATTGTCGTAGTGTAGCAGCCTCGACTTTGTATTTACAGCCTACTCCTCTTTTTTCAAGAATAAAGTCACGCAGATTGTCAGCAAATTGACTGTTGAAAATCAGATCAGCGGTCATGAGCCGTTACCTCCGTCAATTCCAAAGCGCATTTGAAAAGACCATCTACATCAATATGGGTATATGCATTTGTCGATCCAATGCTGGCATGACCCAAAATCGTAGATACAGTATTGTACGATTCACCCTGTCGGATAAGCTCACTCGCCAGACTGTGTCGTAAAATGTGCAATCCTTTCGACGAATTGGCTTTTAACTTTATTCCAGAGTTTTCCAGTACGGTTTTCATTATCATATAAAATGACGTTGCCTGTTCAAATGGCGGACGATGCTTTACGAAAACATATTTGCTGTCAGTTTTCGGACGGCCATTCCGAAGATAATCTATAATTGCTTCGCCAACTACAGAAAGCAGCGGCAGAACTAAGAATTTGTTCGTTTTCTTCTGAAAGAAAGAGATCGTACTTTTCTCCCAATCAATATTTTCAAATCTCAGATTTGTAATGTCGCTGTCTCTCATGCCAAGGCAGGCGGCCATCATAATAATCGCATAATTGCGTTTGCCAATAGGATTTCCACGGTCAATAGAATCCAGAAGCATATTTACCTGCTCAGTAGACAGCATATGGGGAATTCGTTCACCCGTACCACAACACAGCTTGGGAACAGCAGCAGAAAAATCCTGTTTTATGTATCCTGTTTCATACAGGAAGTGCAGGAAATATCTAAGTCCCCGCAGATGCACTTCTACTGTTGCCTTTGCGTACTCTGCTAAGCCCATTGCATATTCAGAAATAATCTTCGCAGAAACATCTTCCCAGGTAATTCTCTTATTCACGATAACGATCCGCATGAAGCGATCTGCTGCAGAAATTCTGCTGCGCTGGGTTGCATGAGTTTTGAAGGTTTCCTCACAGTGCCGGATGTAGACATCCCGGATTTCTTTGACTGGTTCAGACCAATTGTCCCGGTTGCGGGTTAGTGCTTCCGGAATTGTGCCAGTTTCTTGAAATGAGGTAAGCATCCGAACTGCCCGAATATAATCACGCTCATTGGGTGTAAGTTTTCTGTACAAGCATTCCGGGTAGCCGATTCGCTCGTGGAGATATTCCAAGCCATATACAGGCTGGAATGGGGTTTCACCCCTACCGCCAAGAAACTGTGATAAGTCTTGCCAGATTCTGTTTACCATTTGAATGGTTCCCGGTCCATAACCCAGAGATTCCAGATTTTCTCTTGTTGCCGTGGACAGCTCGCTCAGATTCATATTTTTTGTGTCGATCATGTTGACCACCTCCATAATAATCATACTGCTTGGAGGTCAATATGAGCGTTTTTTTATGTAAAGAAAATGTGAGGGAAACCCTTGTATCCCAAGGGATTTCCCTCACAACTTCTCATAACACTTTCCTATACATAAGGTATTTTATGTCCTTAAGGGCATAAAACTCCATAGCCTTGGATCTGCCGTAAATGGCAGTAAAGTTCGCGCCATTGACCCGCCCGACCAGCCTTACCCAGATCTGCGGGTCAATGACCCGATAAAGGTTTAAGCTGTCCTTGGCATAATCGTTAAAAGGTGAAGCCACACGCATCTGATCCGGCTTTAATCCCGCCATATAGTATAAGTCGTACAGCCTGTTGTAGTCGTAGCCGAAAAGGCTGTTGGCGTGCCATACATCGCTTAAAGACCAGTCGTACAGCGGCGATGCGCACCAGACGTCTTTAAACTGCCGGCTGATCCAGCAGGTGTCCTTATAGCCGTATTTTTTGTTCAGAATACCGCTGTACCGCTGTAAGGATTCGTCAGCACGGATTCCCAGCAGGCAGACCGTTTTTCCCCCGCCGTGAGCCATGCGGTACCACCGCCCGAACTGTCTGGCAAGATCCTCCTGGTGCATCTTGTAGGAATAGGTCGTGATCGGGTTGTTTTTCAGGTTGATGACGTAGGAATGCTTTGGCA
>CAKTAA010000077.1 GCA_934526185.1 uncultured Eubacteriales bacterium
CTATTTATTTGTCCGCCAACAGTTGGCGTTGTTTCATAATTTATGTGTCAGGCAGTTCTCTATGATTTCTCTTATCTCAAAGAAAGCGGCAGAGCTATATGCATTACAGCAGGGTGTGAACATTAACGAGCAGCGATAGCAGGAATCTTTAATACTGTGCCACCGCTGATCCGGAAGATATTGTATCGGGCAAAGTATAGCGGCAGATCTTTATCGTCATACACAAAGCTTTTAAAATCCTCTCAGAGAAGCATTTGTCTGATTTTCCATCTCCGGGTTTACACGCAGAATTAGTTAAGGGCACCCCCAAACGGCTGAAAACTATCGTTCGATTTTCAGTTTATTTGCATTTTTTGTTTGAAATATAATATAAATCATAAATTTGAGTAAACATCAGGAGTAAACATATGAAAATAAGATATCTTATAGGGCGGTTTATTCCATATTTTAGTAAGTATAAGCAAATTCTTATTCTTGATTTGCTTTGCGCGTCGCTGACAACAGTATGCGAGCTTGTGTTTCCCATGCTAGTCCGTTATATAACTGATATGGGCATCAACAATATCGAAGGTCTGACTGCCGCAATTATTGTAAAAATAGGATTATTTTATCTTGTGCTTCGTGTAATAGATTGTGCGGCTAATTATTACATGGCAAATACAGGTCATGTTATGGGAGCGAAAATTGAAACGGATATGCGGCGAGATCTGTTTTCCCATCTTGAACAGTTGTCCCACTCCTACTATACCGATCATAAGGTCGGACAAATTATGGCGAGAATGACAAGCGATTTGTTTGATATAACGGAATTTGCTCATCACTGCCCGGAGGAAATTTTTATTGCCGGACTGAAAATTATCGTTTCTTTCATCATACTGTGCGGAATCAATATTCCGCTTACTCTGATCATTTTCGCTTCGCTGCCGCTGATTTTCCTTTTTATTAAATTTTTCAACACTCGCATGCGCAGAGCGTTCAAGGAACAGCGCCATCAGTTGGGTGAAATCAATTCACGTGTAGAAGATACACTGCTCGGTATCCACGTCGTAAAATCCTTTGCTAACGAAAAAATTGAGTCTGAAAAGTTTGAAAACGGAAACAAAAAATTCCTTAATACCAAAAAAATGAGTTATTTGTATATGGCGGGTTTTCAGACGTCAAATAAGGCTTTTGAGGGCATCATGTATCTGATTGTTCTTGCAGCAGGAGCACTTTTCATGGTTAACGGCGGTATTACTCCCGCCGACCTTACCGCATATCTGCTGTTTGTCAGTACGCTTCTTGCAACTCTCCGAACCATTATTCAATTCACTGAGCAGTTTCAGCGAGGTATAACCGGTATTGAGCGTTTCCTTGAAATTATAGATACGCCGGCGGATATTACCGAAAAAGAAAACGCTAAAATTCTTACAAATGTTCAGGGAACCATTACATTTGAAAATGTAGGATTTCGTTATCAAAGCAGTACATCTGACGTGCTTTCAGGTATTCACCTTGAAGTAAAAAAAGGCGAGAGCGTAGCGCTTGTAGGACCGTCGGGCGGCGGAAAAACTACTCTTTGCAGTCTCTTACCGCGTTTTTACGATGTCACAGAGGGACGCATACTGATTGACGGCGTCGACATAAGGGACGTCACACTGGCTTCCCTGCGCAATGCGATAGGCGTGGTGCAGCAGGATGTATATCTGTTTTCAGGAACGGTGTTCGAGAATATATCCTACGGTCTCCCCGGCGCTGACCGGACGGCAGTTATTGAAGCTGCCAAACTTGCAGGAGCCCATGAATTTATTTCCGAGCTTGAAAACGGTTACGATACCTATGTAGGGGAAAGAGGGGTGAGGCTGTCAGGCGGTCAAAAACAGAGAATCAGCATTGCAAGGGTATTCCTAAAAAATCCTCCCATTCTTATCTTAGATGAAGCAACCTCTGCACTGGATAATGAAAGCGAAAGGATTGTTCAGCAATCACTTGAAAAGCTTGCACAAGGCAGAACCGTGTTTACCATTGCACACAGACTGACAACCATCCGGAACGCGGACACCATACTTGTACTTACAGAAAAAGGCATTGAAGAACAGGGATCTCACAAGGATCTGATTAACAAAAAAGGCTTATATTATAATTTATACAGTATGTATGCGTCGCTGTAATCTAGCTTTTTGCTGAAAAAAATCCGCTACTTGATTGTTGGTTCGAAACTTTTATATCCACAAAACGGTGCTGGGAAAGCTATTTGCTTTCTCAGCATATTCTATATTTCATTTTCCCTAAACGGTTCTATAAAAATGTTCGTTTTTTCGCCTTGTACAAAAGAAAAACGAAAAACCGTCCGATTTCCAAGCATGATATATACAATCATTCTCAAAAACACATATTGTGACGGTTTTCCTTTTATTATTCCATTCTCATCCGAAAGCTTGTTTTTGTGGTCCGTTCATCAGCTTTCGAGATAATGCTTTACCAGCGTATTCAACAGTTCATCCCTGTCTATACGTCGTATTAAGCTCCGAGCATTTTTATAATTTGTAATATAGGTCGGATCTTCCGAAATGATATAACCCACTATCTGATCAAGCGGATTATATCCTTTTTCGTTCAAGGCGCAGTATACGGTTTGCAGTATACGCTTGATTTCCGCCTCTTTTTCGTCGACAACTGCAAACGTTTTGGTCATGTCTTTTTCAAAATTGGTCATCGCCTGTTTCCTTCCTTTCCGTTCCCAGCAGCAGCGCTGCGCCGCCTTCGGTTTCCAATACCGTAACTGATAACACCTATCTATTCAATCATACGGAGATGACTGCTCTTTTATGACGCTCATTCTTTTCCGTCTCCAACCGTCAGCCGCCACTGCCTTTCGCCGGTATTTCTTCTCAATCTGCGACAAAGAATTCCCGCAGCATATTTTCCGACTGTACATTTTGTATCTGCTGCCGGTATCTTCTGCCGTATGCTGTAAGATAATTCTGCTGTTCCAATTCAAGATGCAAATCCAGCGAAAGCTGCTGGACGTTTCTCCGCACGGTTTCCTGCAGTTCGTATCCAGACATCTCACGCAGCTTCTTTAAAAGGCTTTTTCCCTCTTTCACCGTATGCCGGAGTTCTCCTGTATATTTTCCCAACAAGGCGTTTCCCAACGCTTGATTCATGACTACAGAAAACAAATTCATTCGGCAGGACTTCAGCTCCTTGTGATTTTGCTGCGCATAAGAGGCGTACAAGGCATCCCGTTCCGGTGCCGGAAAGCATCCGCATATTCTGTCTTCCGTAATCATTTGCTTCAAATAGTGTTTGATATAATAAACGCCGCGGTATTCAGCTCTCTCAAATGCCAGCGGATATGACATTTTCAGCGCTATACTGTGCGCCGCATGGTAAATATCATATCTCCTCAAAGCATCCTTTATTTCTTTATCCAACGTATGGTTATAATAATCGTTTTCTATGCGCTGACGGTTTCTTTTTGCCTGAACATACAGAGCCACGGAATCACAAATCCTTTCACGCAATTGCTTCTGTCCGCTCCGGAACATCTCTCCTACGTCATGGGACTGGAGAGCAGCAATCGCGTACATAGGATCATGATATCCCATCAAATATGCATCCAGTGTAAAAAAGACGGATGTCAGAAGCTCTTCCTCGTTTAGTTCCTGCTCATTTTCTTTCAAAAGCGTCTCAAGCTGTCCCATAATCTGCATTTGCAGATCGTCCGCAACCGTCAGAGGAAGCATATTGACACGGACAGCCTCCGTCACAAGTGATCTGGTGTAATTATCATACCGAAGATTTCTTCGGTTGATTAAGGATAATCGTTCTTTTTTCTGTCGGTTCTCTATCATGCTGCATTCACGCTCCGGATTCTTATCTTTCGCAGAAGAATGGCTGCTTCTGTGCTCGGCACAATTCCATGCTGTTCGACAAATTCCGTTGTTTTGCGCGCTTTTTATATTATACTATATTATATATATATCTATATTAGCATATTTAAAGAACTTTGTCAACATTTTGTCCAATTTCTGTATTTTAATAATTCTGCACATATTAAGCCTGCCAAACATTGCAATAAAATGCCGGACACGGATATATCCGCGTCCGGCATACAAAACATAATAGCTTGATTTTGATATTTGCTGAACATACAGATTAAAACTCTTATGAAGCCTTCTTTTAGTTAGAAGGCAGCCATTCGTCTGGCGCTGTTTCTATTTCTATTTCCGCAATCCGTTCAAAGACCTCGTTCCAATATAGCGGCGATTCACCCTCACGAAAATAGAAGTTTTTTCCTATCTCATAATAGGATTCCAATTCTACCATAGCGTCGTGCAGCGCCTTGCAGTCCTCTTGATATTCCGCCTTTATCTTTTCGCTGCCGAACTCCCAGTTTGCCGTATAGTTGGAGGACAGCCGCATGAATTCATAGCCCCAGCGCAGATACTTGATATTCTGAAGCTGCGCCGTCTCTCCGGCTTCCGTGCAGGCCGCTTCCGCCTGATCGAACAGGGCTTCGAGCTCCTCCTCGTGCAGCGCGTAATCCATCGGCCGGAACATTCTCAGCGGATGGGCAAAGCAGTGGAAATGCATATTACGTTTGTCAGCACTCTCCATAACAAAGTCCAAATATTCCCTTATTTCTTCCCAGCCGGAGCCGTAATAACCCAAAAGGAAGTCGTTGATATGTTCTTCGTATTCCTCATCTGTCATATACGGATCCCACATCAGCTTCGCCGTTACATAGGCGCGCAGATCTCCAAACTCAATGCTTACTTTATTGTATTCATACCCCTCAGCAAACACGCCCTTGACATTATTTTCCACATAAAAGCGCATATTTTCAGCAAGCACGTCGAAATTCGGGAACGGCACAGCATAACAGGAATAGTCCGTCGCATAGTCCCATATATATATAGTTTTACAAATCTTACCCCAGCCGACAAGAGCCTCCGCCCAATCGGCATTGTTATAATACCCGCTATAAATGCCTCCGTCTTCATTGCATTCCGGATCGTTCATGGCATGCTGGTAACATTCATCAATGGAGCAGAGCTGGACCAGAACGTTATCCCGGCATCTCGTTACAGACGGCGGCTGTACCGAATACGCGTAAGCAAAGGTATGAATTTTCACATTTGTATAGCCCGCGTTATAAACCGCCTCGGCTATTCGGTTGACAAGACGGATTATCGGTCCGCTCTCACGTGCCTCTCTGACAATCGTTCCGTTATCCTGCATAACATCCACGCCTTCTTCCAGCGCGATTGCTTTACAGTTTTCACACGTACATGGCGCGGCGGCATCGTCCTGCGACACTGAAATCAATTTTGCGTCTGAATTGTCAGAAAGCAGCTTTAACACACTTGCCAGCATATTCTGATAAACTGTTTCGTCTGTAAGGCACGGCTGCTTACCACCGTAATCATGTACACCGTTGGCAAGGATTCCGAAAGTATGACAGCTTCCGCCCGTATACCCTACAGCGCCGCCGTATTTTGCGCTGTTCGTTCTGGCATTCACCTTTTGCTTTGCCGCGTCTGCTTCCGCCGTTTCTGAGTTAAAATACGGCGTCCAGTAGGAGTATCTATACTCCAATATCGGCACCTGTCTGTCGTCGATGCCGTCCGCAATTTCGACAGTTCCCTCGGCTTTCAGATATTCCTGATTGTACGGAAGGAAAAGCCAGCCGATGTAGCTTTCCAGAAATTCATACACACCGTTGAGGCAGCCGCGCTCGGTGCCGCCGGTGATTGTCAGCTTGCCGCCTTCGGTTTTGATGCTGACGCCGTCGGTTCCCAGTGTCCCGGTCGTATCTCTCACGATAGAGATTGTCTTTTCCGAAGCCGTTTCCGTCACGATTTCAAGCTTCGCGCCGCAGGATTTTTCTATGTAGGCAGCAAGCTCTTCCGCGGCAAAGGCTTCACTCTCCGAAGCGTCGGCCGGTTTTACGATGACATAGTCGGAGATGTCGTTTCCGGCGATTTTGATGCCGGTAAGCAGCGGCGCGTCTGCCGCTGATGCAGACTCGCTGCCTCCTGACGTATCAGCAGTTGTTTCTGTCCCTGTTTCCGTTACGTTTTCCGTTGCACTGTTGTCTGTACAGCCCGCAAGAACCGGCAGGAACATCAGAATACACAAGAGGATCGATAGCGTTCTTTTCATCACTTTTACCTTTCCTTTTATCTAAGTTTATGTTAGAATTATTATATGGTGTAAATATATCATATTTATATAAGTTTGTCAATATAATCAATTCATTACTATATATATTTCAATCATGGATACTCTCTCTCGAATTTTTTTGTGAAAGCTGAAAAAAAATTTATAAATCACATGGCAGTTTTTTAATAGTTCTTTGTTTTTATGTGAAAAAGATTAACACATTTTTTAAGTAATAAGCACTTTTGTTTAATAACTATCAAAGAAGAGTTATGTTATAATATTTACTTATTTTATAGCTTGCAGAATGAATTTTATAAATTTCCATTCATATATTAATTTACAAACATTTTGAATCTAAAAATAAATTGCTTTTTATTTGCTTTGAATTTGTACACAAGCAAACAGCGTCTTCAAATTTGATAGCGCCAATGCGTCCTCTGTTACTGTAACAATTGATCTGTCACATGTCAAATTCACAGTGGACGGTGCGTTGGAATACCGTGACCTTGGAATCGTCCGTCTGAACAATACAGTAACAGCCAAAACCAGCTATTTATACTGGGACGGCTGGTTGAAGGAAACGTAACTTTACTAATAAAAAAATCCCAAAATAATCGGGAAAGGATAACTTATGAAATTTATAACAACAAACAAAGAAATGCTCCGTGCATACAACTGGGCGGTAGAATGTGCCATGGGATATGTCAAAGAGGGATACCCCGTTGGGCCCTTCTACGAGGCGGCACTTCCTGACAGAAACGGATTCTGTATGAGAGATATGTCCCATCAGTCTGTAGGCGGTCATTATCTCGGACTTGACGAGCATAACAAAAATATGATACACAAATTTGCGGAAAATGTCAGTGAATCCAAGGACTATTGCACATTCTGGGAAATCGTATTCGACGGAACGCCGTATTATGGCGATTACACAAGCGACGATGATTTCTGGTACAACCTCCCTGCGAACTTTGATGTTGTCCGCACATGCTACGAGCTTTACAACAGAACGGGCGACAAATCGTACTTCACAGACCCCGTAAATCTCGAATTTCTCCGCATTTCCATTAACGAATACATCGAGCGCTGGGACAGAGACAGCGACGGCATTGTTGACAGAGTTGACGAGGACTACAACCGAGGAATCTGCTCTTACGATGAGCACGGTAAAAAAGGATATATGTGTGCGCTTGACACATATGTACTGGAATTTGCGGCATTTGATGCAATGGCGAAGATTTACGGCATTCTCGGTCGTTATACGGAATCGGCAAAAGCGAGAGAGAAAGCAGAATGGCTTCGTGACGGAATCTACAAGAATTGGTGGGACAATGACAGCAAATTATTTGTATCTAAGCTAAACAAGGACGGCTCATTCGGCGGTCAGTTTTCCATAACAAATTCGGGCTTTCCTATTCGTTGCAACATGGTAGACGACGAGCACAGAGTAGCACAGATGAATTATATATGGAAAAATTCTGCCTCAATTCAGATTGAGGAGCAAACCTATCTTGCGGAGCTTCTTTGGAAATGCAGACGAAACGAGGATGCAATGACCGTAATTTCGAGAATCACCGCAGACGGATATCCTCGCCGCGAATATCCCGAAGTATCATACACAACCGTTGAAAATATGGTTGAAGGATACATGGGAATCCGCCCTAATTTTGACGAAAACACAATCGAAACAAAATTCGGCGGTGCCGAAGGAGACATTGCAGAGATTACAGATGTTCCCGTTTTCGGCGGAACTGTTTCCGTAAAGCACGAAAGGGCGGACAAGACCGTATTCACGAATAACACGGGCAAAGCAGTAAAGTGGTTCTGCAAAACCGATGGCGGCGAAAAGATTATTGAAGTAGCCGACGGAGAAACTGTTGAAGGATAAGCTTTATAGAGCTGAATTTTGCAGGAATATGGTGTAACACCGTTTTTTCGGGGTTGCATCGTTTTCTCTTTATAGACTGTAAGCCTGTGTTCCTGTGGGTTTGCCTTAATCATCGCCACAAGGTTTTTAATTACATTTCCGTGGTAATATTCATATATCAAAGCTCGTCTGTTTTATGCTATCAAGCTTCTTTTCATCTTCTCAGCCCTTTTAATGAGCGTTCTCTACTCTCTTTCCGTAGTCGACGGACATTTTTAAATCACGTTCACGGAGATATTGCCGAGAGCGTGATCTTCATAGATACGCTCTATCAGCTAAGTGGCGTTAATACTTGCTTAGATTTGATAAAATATTTACCAACTCTTTTTACCGTATTTCTATTTGCTGTGGGCATTGCCGTATTTTTGTATCCGACATAATGTCTTTCTGCTAATCTGTCAAGGTACGTCCGAGGGGACTTAAAGACGGGGGAGATTTGGAAAACACTTTCCTTTCTATCGGAGGCGAAACAACGCGCGCTGCGCTGTCTGCTCACTGCAGACTGTCAATTGCGCGCCTGTTTACCGCTCCTGACGACAGCTCCATCCTGCACATTGTCAAAGACGATGACCTTGAAGCACTTACCTTACGAGTTGCGGAAACGAAAATCATCGATCCTTCCGACGGAGGCAGTATTGACATACAGAAGGAACGCTGCCTTTTGACGTTATCTGCCTGTCATCCGTTCCCTCGTAATTATCAGCAGCTTCATCCAATGTATCACTAACGCCGATTTTATGAAAAATGGCGGACAGCCGAATTCCGGCTGTCCGCCATTTCGTGCTTCTGTCCTTTAAACAGAACAACCGTATCGCGAACCGATTCAAAAAGTTTCAGCTTCGTATGTTAAATTCCGTCAAGCACTTCGGACATTTAATTTGCACCTCGCCCTTGCCGCGTGGGATGCGAAGCGGCAGTCTGCAGGAAGGGCATTTGCAGTATTTGTAAATTTTTCTGTTTTTCCACTTCGCCCGTCCCTGTTTCAGCTTGGTTAAAAAAGCATTGTGAACCTGCAGATATTTTTGATTTTCCGCAAGCCGCTTGGTTCTATTTCTGGAAAAAGCCCGGTAAAAAACAACAATAAGTAAAACCAGAGCCATGCTGTACAAAGCATAATAGGCATACCTTCCGCCGCACAAACGAAAAATTACAGCCAGCAGAACGCAGGCAATACATACAATATTCAGTGTGCGCGAAAGATGGTCATAGCCATACCTTCCCGCCATAAAACGGCGCAGACGTTCCCACATAAACGAATTCCTCCATATATTTATAAAAATCAACTGCTGTTTCAGCGCATCATTGCCTGTTTCGTCTTTCGTTCAGGTACCGGCCGACAGCCGGCGGCACATAACGGCTGACATCCTGCTCATACCGCAGCAGCTCTCTTACAAAGGTTGAAGATACCTCCATATATTCTTGGCGGGCAGGCATCAGCAGCGTATCTGTTTCCGAATTAATTCTTCGGTTAAGGTGTGACAGGTTGAGTTCGTAGTCAAAATCGATCATTCCGCGCACACCCTTGATCACCACCGCGTTACGCTCACAGGCAT
>CAKTAA010000078.1 GCA_934526185.1 uncultured Eubacteriales bacterium
GTACGGATGGTCATTATAGATATAGCCGGTAGTATTGGCCTGCATATAGGCCGTGTAAGCCGCCATTTCGTCATAATATTTTTCAAGAACAGAACGGCAGCCGTATGCCTGGTAGCAATTCCAGGGAATCGTAAGAATTGCAGTACCCCATGCGGGAACCGTATCAAGGCAGCCGCGTTTTCCCGGTACGACATTGTTATAAACGCCGTGTTCCCGATGGGCAGTGACAATATCGTCAATATATTTATCCCAGAACAGCTGGGCATCCCACATCACCATGGAGGTATCCGCAATAATATTGGCATCTCCGGTCCAGCCGCACTTTTCACGAGCCGGGCAGTCCGTCGGAATGCCGTGAATATTGGAAGTAAAGGTATTGCGGAACAGCTCCTGCATCTGATTGAGGATCGGCATGGCGCAGACAAAATCCGCCTTAGGCGCAAGGTCCGTATGAACCTTCAGTCCCGTCAGCGTTTCTGCCGTAACATTTGCATGCGCGCCGGTCAGTTCCACATAGCGGAATCCAAAATAGGCAAACCTCGGTTCCCATACAATCTCGCCCGTTTTGCCAAAGATATAGCGCAGGGTCTGTACGCCGCGGATATGGAAAACGCCGGAGCTGTCCACATCCACCATACCATCCGGCGTGACCGCCTCTCCAAAGCGCATCACCACCTCGTTGCCGGGCGTTCCGAATACCTTCAGCCGCACGTATCCGGCAAAATTTTTGCCCATATCGAACACAAAGACACCATCCTGCGGCATTGTCACTGCCGCGGGCTTTAATTCCTGTGTTACGCGGATCGGCGGCATCAGCTGCGGAGCCAGCTTTCCCTTTGGCGCATTGTCCGGCACCGCCTGGAACCAGCCGTTCTCACAATAGCCGTAAAGATCCCAGCCCGGCTGCTCCATGCGTCCGTCATAGGTCTCCCCGACATAGATATTATTCATTGTAGTCGGTGAATAAAAGGTCTTCCAGCCGCTATCGGAAACAACGTACTGCTTCACGCCGCTTTTATAAGTAATTTCCAGCTGCAGCAGCAGGCAGGGATCCCCGTAAATGCCGCCGCCCTCCATAAGCTGCGACTGATGGTACCAGCCGTCCCCAAGCACAACGCCCAGCGCGTTGCCGCCCTTTTGAAGTAAGTCGGTGACGTCATAGCCGACATAAAAAATCTTCTGCGGAAACTCCGTAATGGCGGGATCCAGTACATGGTCTCCAACCTTTCGGCCGTTGATGGTCAGCTCGTAAAAGCCAAGCCCGCTGATATATACCTTCGCCCCCGCAACCTCGCTGCAAACCAGAAATTCGCGCCGGTACTGCATGGCCCAGTTCGTAATATAACGGCTGCCGGCGCTGATCCACTCCGCCTTCCAGTCGTCCTGGTTTAGAAGGCCTGTTTCAAACCAGTCCGGCGCTGAGAGATACACGGTACCGGCGGCATCCGTAACCGCCACGTTCCACCAATAACGAGTTGAACTTTGCAGCTCCGCCGGAAGCTCTATGTCCACACTCTGATCCGAAAAAACCTCTCCGCTGCACCATACATCGGCCTCCGCCAGCTTCTCCCTGCAGGTTGCGACACAGATCTTATAGGACGTCTGGATAAAACCATCCGCCACACCGGTGGTTACGCCTGCGGGATCGCCGCCGAGTTTCCAGGAAAGACGCGGCGCACGGTCAACGACAATCGGGTTGACTAGGCTGTCACAATATAGCGTAAAATCCATCTTGATTCCTCCCAAATCAAAACTTTATTGCAGAATGCTCTGCCATAATTATAACGAAACGTTTTTATTATGCAATGCCTTTCTGCAGCTTTTACCGCGCTGCTCCGGCGGCTGCGGCACACAAGCGCGGAAGCAATCTCTGCTATCGCAGATGTTTTTAATTCCAATGGGAAACTTTATATTTCCTTTTCATGGTCTCTTCATTAAATGTGATATACGAGCGTTTTCTGCATTTGAGGATCAGCCTGCGCCCGTCCTCTCTGTGGGTATACACAGGCTCGAAATTTCCGGTTGTATTCTTTAGCTTCTGCGCAAGCACCGCAGCATACTCTTTCTTTTTTCCTATAATTGAAGGGCACGCAAACGAAAGCGCATAATTATACCGCCCCAGGCTTTTCTTCGCGATTAAGATATATCGTGGGTTCTCGATCGGAGTCAGCATTTCCGTCATTGCAGTATTGAAAATATTCTGATCGTGAATCGAAGCATTACGCAGATGCAGGGCAACAAAATGCAGCTGCCTGTGTGCGGTTGTTTCCACCTTTGCGGACGGAGAAATCAGTTTGCATTCGCAAAGCGTTTTATAAACTGCAGTGCCGAGGGTTGAAATGGAGTTTGCCGGATTAGAGTGCAGCACCATTTTCTTGACGCCCTTATACAAAAAAGCAGACAAGACAAGCATGATTACAAGCGTTCCCACTGTCATCGGGATATTGTTAAGAGCGAGCAGGCTCGTCAAAAGACGCAGCAGGGAAATTTGTGTCGCAATTAAAATCACATTAAGCGCAAAATTCATAAAAGTAAACGCAGGAACCTTTTTTTCATTTGGGACTTCCGTTTCAACTCCCACCGCAAAGCTTCCGTCGGCCACTTCGCCGCGCCACTTGCTTTTAACGTCCCCGCGCTGCATAGACAGCGCCAGCATTTCGGCGTTGATCTTTTCAATTCCCGCTTTATCGTAAGGCGGCTTTATCGTGGTAATCCGTTCAATTCCGCTTTCAATGACGCCCGTTGTATAATTCGGCCCCATAAAGGAATCAAAACGGCGTTTCAAAATCTCGTAGTCATAAGAAACGAGTTCTTGATGGTCTTGCTTGATATATTCGGAAATCCGTTCCAGCGCTTTGTCCTTAAACAAATACGCCGGCTCTACCGTAACGAGATGCCAGATGTTTGCCGACTTCTCCGGATCATTTTTATCAATGCGGATAGCGCGGCCGCGCATTTGATTGGAAAGGACAAAGCTGCCCACAAAGCTTGCCAGGATCAGCGAATTGATGCAGGGGGAATCCCATCCCTCGCCAAGAAGCGACTTCGTTCCGACAAGGATCTGAATCTTGCCGGCCTCGAACAGCTTGCCTACATAGGCGACAGAACGGTGTATTGGGCCTGAGAATGCGACGGTGTGGTAGTCGGTATTTGGAATATCCTCCTTTTTGTGACTGATGTCTGAAAGATCAACTGATTTTGGGAGAATTACGAGCGTTCCCGAAAGCACTCCGATTTTTGCCTCTTGATTTTCGCGACGAAGCGTTTCGAAAATGCTGACCACGTTTACAGAATTGAAATTTTCCGCAGTCGCGACTTTAGCAAGATTCTCTTTCTTTATGTAATCGGTTAGAATAAGCATGCGAAGCCGATTGCCCATAGCATCGATCTCACCTTTTGCAATCCTTTTTATGCTGTCCAATTTGCCGACCGATGAAATCAGCGCTCGTTTCAGCTTTTCATTTAAGTCAAGCGTTACTTTTCGCTTTTCATAGACCAGGTTCTTTTTGAGTACGCCAATGATTTCGGATTTCTGCGCCTCCGTTATCATATCGCCGTCAAGCAGAAATTGAATTGCCGTTTCCGCATACTGCATTTGAAAAAGCGGCAGACTCCTTTTTGCCGTCAGCTCTCTGATAAGCTTTTTATTGATCTCAAAGCCGTAATAGTGAAGCAGGGTTGCAAGCGCGACATATTGCTTTACGGATGAAAACAATTTTTCATAGTCCTTTTCTGCATTCAAGGCTTGTGATATATTATCGAATAGTTCCAGCTTTCCCAGCTCCTCGACCGCAGCGGCCGCGCGTTCCTTATATTCGCGAAAGCTTGCTGTCTCAGCTTCGGTGGGATAGCTGAAATATATGTAATCTTGATGAGGGCAAAGCGTATTCTGGCCGACAAGCTCAGGAACAAATATTTCTTCATCGATCTCCCCGCAAACATTCATATATCTGCTCCACTCCGCCCGCTCCGAATCATAGGGCGGTGTGGCCGTAAGCGAAACGATTTTCACATCTTTATCCAAAGCAGATATAAACTTTTCAAGCGCCTTCTGCCATTCATTCTTAAGATGATGCGCTTCATCAAGACATACCGTTTTAATTCCAAAGGCTTTCATTATTTTGAAAATCTCAATATCCGAACAGTCCGCATCGTCATCGCCGTCAGAAGGCACCTTCTCCATTGCAGTGTATAGCGCTTGATAAGTTACCGAGTTCAGCAGCTTTACGTTGTGAAGGTCGCTTGAAAAAAGCGCATCAAAATCATCCTTATTCTCAAGAAAAAGGTCTTTGAAGCGTTCTCCCCACTGCTGACGAATAGCGGTTGTTGGTGAGAGTATAATACAAGGAGAACCAAGACGGCGGATCAGTTCAAGCCCCAGAACGGTCTTTCCGCTTCCGGGAGCGGCCACAATATTTATTTTTCCATCTTTCAAATATTGATCAGCATTTTCAAGCACACGTCTCTGATAATCGCGAAAGCTTCCCCTAAACTGTACTTTTTCAAACCCGGTCATTTTATGCCTCCCAAACTTCTTTTAGAATGTCGCACACCAGCGGCGCAATTGTATTCTGCTTCCGTCATAATTGCTTATTTCTCAGCGCCGGTGACTGCCAAAACGATCTTATTGATAATTCAGCGATGATAGGCCTTAACGGGCAGCGCTTCCGTAAATTCGCGCAAAAAGCCACTCCGCTTAGACCAAGCATAGCCGCTGCGCATAATTCAACATTTTCTTTCATCGTTCTCAAACCGCAACAAGATTTTGCAAACGGCAGCACATCCGCAAGGATATAGCTTCAAAACAATGAATTCGTACTATATCGTCACTTTGTCATGCGTAATGATATGTTTTTGCTGGCAAAGTGTCAATAGGCTTTCAGAAAACAATCTCAGTATTTCTGCAGATAATATGAAGCGGCCGCGCATCTATAAACAACGTGGATTGATTTATGTGTCATGATTGGATAAGAACCCCGCCGATAAATTCAAAACTCTTCCGGGACCGCAGGCAGACGTATTGACATTTGCATCGTTACAGTGCATAATAAATATTGATTTTGCAGAAGATGATCGCAAAGTTAATATATAAAACGAGGGGACACTGCATGGAACGTACTCTTATTTACGAATTGCTCGTGTGGAAAGAAAAAGAAAATCGCAAGCCCTTAGTGCTGAAGGGCGTCAGACAGTGCGGCAAAACATACTTGCTCAAGGACTTCGGCAATCGCTATTATGATAACGTAGCATACTTCAATTTTGAAGAAACCGATTCCTTGATCTCAGTATTCGAAAAGGATTATGACACCAAGCGGATCATTTTAGAACTCGAATTGTTTTTGGGTAAATCCATTAAGCCGGGTGCAACCCTTATTATTCTTGACGAAATTCAGGAATGCGGCAGAGCGTTGACTGCTATGAAATACTTTTGCGAGAATGCGCCGGAGTATCATATTGTCTGTGCCGGTTCTCTTCTCGGAATTGCGTTACAAAAGCAGTTATCCTTCCCTGTTGGTAAGGTTGATTTCCTGACGCTCTACCCGATGAGCTTCTCCGAATTCTTGCGTGCGTGTGGCTCGGAAACACTGGCCGATTATATCGAAAACTTCAAAAAAGGCGATACCGTTCCCGAACCGATCGGAGATAAATTAACCACATTCCTCAGACAGTATTATATTACCGGTGGTATGCCGGAGGTTGTATCCACCTGGCAGAAAACAAACAATATTGAAGAGGTTGAACGTGTGCAGCAAAACATCATTAACAGCTATGAGCTTGATTTCGCCAAGCACGCTCCCACTAAGGATTTTCCTAAGCTGACGGCAATATGGAGATCTATCCCCGAGCAGCTGGCCAAACAAAATACCAAGTTCATCTTCAGCCACGTAAAGAAGGGCTGGCGCTCCAAGGACCTTGAGGACGCTCTTGAATGGCTCATTGCAGCAGGACTCGTATACAAGGTGTGCAAGATCGAAAAACCGTTCATTCCACTTTCGTCCTACGCAGATGATACTTCGTTCAAGTTGTATATGGCTGACATCGGTATCCTTCGTAAGCTCTCTAAGCTTCCCTATGAAGTCATCCTGGATGCGACACCGAACTACAAAGAATTCAAGGGATCGCTTACCGAAAATTACGTTCTCTGCGAGCTTGTGAAATCGGTAGATGAGACGCTTTATTATTGGTCAAGCGGTAATACTGCCGAGGTTGACTTCATCCTGCAGAGCGGCTCTGAGATCGTTCCTGTTGAAGTAAAATCCGAGCGCAACGTAAAGGCGCGTTCTCTTGCCGAATACCGCAAGAAATACACTCCCAAGTATTCCGTTAAGACGTCAATGAAGAACGAAACGAACGGCGAAGAGGTATTGAATATTCCGTTGTATCTGATATCCGCACTGGAACGGTTGACGGTGTAAGGATCTGCTGATATGACCATTAAAGAATGCGAAACACGAATTGAAGATGTCAAGCAGCGCATCAGAGAATATTTCATATTGATTTTGATGTGGATGTTTTTCTCTTAGGGAAAACTTCCATAGAAACAAAGGAGAGCGGGGTGCGGACAAAAAGTTGGACAGATTATGTAAAAAAGCCCAACTTATGTCTATATTTAAGGGGGCTTAAACCACCCAAGGACAGTTTGATACGTTTATGGTTATACCAGTGGATATAATCGTTGAGGGCTTGAATGAAACTATCCAGAGAAACACCAGACCATGAGCGCCCATAAAACATTTCATTTTTCAGACGCCCAAAGAAGCCTTCACACGCTGAATTGTCAGGTGAACATCCCTTTTTGGACATAGACCGGATAAGGCCCGCACGCTCCATGCGTTCAATCCATCCGGGCCATCGGTAATGGCACCCCGTCCTCTAAGTATTATCGTTTAACTCCGAAAATGCAAAGCTTTTCATTCCCTTCCGGTATGGCAAGCCAATTCCTGTCCACCATTGTTTCAATGATAAAAGCCATAACGTCCATCTGATGATGAATAAACGCAAGCTGCGCCCCTTTACTGCACAAAGTTTTGGGGATAAAATTCTTCAGTGTTTGCGCAGCAAGGTCGCATATCCGGATCATACAGTCGCAAATATCTTCTGCCAACGGTTTTAATACCGGCAGAATGGTATTGTCCATCATATCAGCCGAAAATACGGGAAATTCGGTCGATAATTTTCCCTCGTGACTTGAAATAAACCCTTCGCTGATCAGTCTGAGCAGCATAGCATTATTCGGGTCCGCCGTCTTTTCGAGAATGGCGTCGCACATCGCTTCCATTGATTGATCCCAAATTACAGGCTTCCAAAATTGGCATTTCTCAATGATACGATAGTTTTCCACCGAAAAATATGCAGTATGGTCGTTGTTCTCGCAATAGCCGTAGATACCGTTAAAATGATGATTTTGATAATCGTTATCGTACCCGAACACAAATCCGTAGCTGCCGTTTGAAAGGGGAGGATAATCTCCAAAACGCTTCCGCCCTATCCCTTCGGAAAGGTTCAGGGCAAAAACCATTGCCAAATTTGCAAAAGTCCATTTCAGTCGGTTGCGATTATAATCATTTCCTTTGAAATCCAGCGCTTCCAGCGTGGGAAGAATATTTGACAGTTTTTCGTTAAATTGTTCTGCTGCTTTTTCATAAACAGGTTTGATTTTCGTTGCCAATTCTTTCTCGTATTCATCCGTAAAGATGACGATGTTTGTCTGATATTTATCGCCGATTTTCCTAATAATGTCATGCTTCATGAGCAGATCAATTTCATCTTCCAAATAAACTGCGGCAACGCCAAGCTCCATAGACAGTTCCTGTATCGTTACCGGTGTGTAATAAGCGCTGAGGAGAATATTTCCGGGTAGCTTTCTCTTAAACAGCTGCCAATAACAAGAATTATCTCCATCGCCCCAAAAGTCCATACGAAAAGTCCCGGGATTATAGCTTTTTTCCCCGAATTCTCTCGACATACCGATACCTTCTTTCAATATTTTTCTTGTTTTAAAGAGATAATATTTTACCATTTCAGTACTGATGCCTAAGTCGGCTGAGATTTCAGAACAGCTTTTACCGGTGAAATAATAAGCGACAATGATTTCACGATACTGTTTGGAAAGCAGGGATAACTCGCGGCGCAAAAGATGAAGTTCTTCTGTCTTCAGATATTTCTCTTCAGGCGTTGTCCAATATGTTCCGACAAAGCCTTCATCAAATTCCAACGTTTGGAAGTTGCTTTTGCGGATCCGTTTCTTAAAAGTATTTTCCGCGATTCGCCACATGAAAGCGTAAAAAGCGTCGTCATTTTTTAATCGATGCGCGCACTTTAACACCTCGCAGACAATATCGTTTGTCAAGTCTTCCGCTTCCGATCTATCGTAAAGCCTTGACAGGGAAAATGCAAAAATACTCTTTAAGTTATCAGACAATAGCTTTGCTGCTTCTTCTTGTTCCAAGATCTCACCTCGGCTCTTTATTAAAAGCTTTCAACTATATAGTACCCGATACGCGGTAATGGTTAATTGAAATTTAGTATAAACAAAAAAATAATAAAAAGATAATGCTGGAGTTTCACTCTGCAATGTTGATTGTCTAAGCTGTATAAAAAAGATATTTTTGCGAATTTGGTGTGGGGAGATGAAATCACGTAAAATGTGCTTAGCCCTCATTTTCAATTCCACTGAAAGATTGCCAAAATTATCACAATCACATTTTTGTGTTGTCTTAAATCCAGATTTACGCCAAAAAGAACATCCGTTGATGTTGTTGCCTTAAACAGACAGCTTTATAGAATTAAATTGTGAACGGAATGGCTCGTAGATTTCCGTTTGAATTTCTCATTCATCAAAAACAATCCGATATATAGTATCGGTTTCGGGATAACCTTCAAGAATACAAAGCAAAGCTACAGCTTCACCATTTAATGAAAAACCAATGCGATAGCTCATATCTTCCTGAAAATCATTTCCGTATTCGATTGTTTCAATACAGTCTTGTTTTGTAGCCGGATGCCCGTTTGTAATTAAATAGTATTCCTGGTTGCAGTAGAATATATTTTCATAATGGTTCAGGTTGTCTAATGTTACCAACTCGATATTGTATTCAGATAATCGGGTTTTGCGTTTTAAATACAGAGATATATAGTATCCCGAGATGTGCTATTATAGCACTAAAAAGAAAAAACAATTTTTATATCTACTTCCGTTCGAGCCGCATAACAAAAATGCGGCCGGCAATTCGTAACGAGTTGTCGGCCGTAGGTTTGGTGGACCCGAAGGGGATCGAACCCTCGACCTCTGCGTTGCGAACGCAGCGCTCTCCCAGCTGAGCTACGAGCCCATTAATCATCCTCCGTGCAGTCGTTTTTATATAAACAAAACGCTGACAACTTTTATTATATCACCCGGAATGTGGAAAAGCAACCACTAATTTTGGGCTTGTTAAAGGTTTTCTGTTTATAAAAATATATTACCTTCCTCTGCCTGCTCAATAAATTTCTTTCATACCAATAAAATAAAACGTTGCGCGTAAACCTTTGAACGCCAAAAGCGGCGAATGAAGAATTATGGCAGCGGCGATCAATACGAATATACCATGCCGTTTTTTGCCATAAAATTATATTGACAAACGT
>CAKTAA010000079.1 GCA_934526185.1 uncultured Eubacteriales bacterium
GAAATCGCCTTTTGCGTCCCTGAGTGCAAATGGCTCCAAAAGGGCAGCGGATGATACAGCGCGCCGTATGGTTTTGTATGCTCAGCAGAACGTGGGTTCAAGGATCAGCACCTTTGTTTCATGCGGCTGAACCGGCATATCAAAGGAGCCTGTGTGAATGCCAAGCTCTTCACCGGTCCATACATCCGTTATTTTGGCACGTATGGCAGCGGTAATGCCGAGCGTCTCATAGGAAAAGCCGATATCTCTAACCTCTTCCCCGCGGTTGAACACTCCCACGGCCCAGCGGACACCGGAAAGAGGGCGCACCCACACATCGTATTCGCCGGGAATATGAACAGCGCGGCAAACGGGAGCGCACAGGGGATCCTGATCAATGGCAATCATTGCCCGGTGCTTCAGAATGCTGAGATTGGCGCTGTCCAGACGTCGGATGTCCGCTCCGATCAGCAGAGGAGCCGCCATCAGACACCACAGCGCGAACTGCGTGCGGTATTCCGTATCTGTGCAGCCGGGGCCCATCCAGTCGTTTTGGCAGTGCATGCCGCATACCAGCATGTCCGGATCGCTGAAATTGCCGGCGCGCGTATGGGCTACGATGCCGTCTGCAAGATAATCCGCAATTTCTGTAATGCTGTGCGCGCCGCCCGGCGCCGTCCATTCGTCGCGGACGTCCTGACCGGTTCTCCATGTCTGGCCTACGCCGGCCGCCCAATTCCACGGCTTGGTCGTGCCGTGCTCACACATGTTGTACAGAATATCACGTCCGCAGTCGCGGATGGCCAGTCCCATTTTTATGTATTCGGCAACCGTATCGCGCGGCGGATCGTCGCTCATGGGGTGCCGGTCGTATTTGATGTAATCAAAGCCCCAGTCTGCAACCTGACGCGCATCCTCGTACTCGTGGCCGAGGGAGCCTGCGTCGCCGTTCCATGTCTTGAAGCCGCAGCCCAGATAGGTGCCCGCTTTTAATCCCTTGCTGTGGATATAATCCGTTATATAACGCATACCGTTCGGAAATTTTTCCTTGGCTTCGATCAGATTTCCGTTTGTATCGCGCTCCGGCATCAGCCAGCCGTCGTCTATATTGACGTAAAGATAACCTGCGTCCCGGAGGCCGAGCTCTACCATGGCGTCGGCTGTCTGCAAAATCAGCTCCTGCGTAGGTTCACAGTTGACGGTGCAGTATGAGTTCCAGCCCATCGGCGGCAGCGGATGGGGGAGAAATTGTTTATTGTTCTTATCCATTTTATTTCTGTGGACGCCTGCGCGTCCGGCTCCTTTTCTTTTCTGTCAGCCAATTCCAGCATGAGGTAATTATACCACAATTGACGGAAATGTCAACCGCCAAATGTTCCGTATACCCGCGACTGATGAAATCTGCATAAAAACGGCCGCCGTGCAGCGGCTCTGCTGTTTGAACCCCTGCACGGCGGCCGGATCCGCACAATGCGTCACTCGCAGGCCGTTAATTCCTGTCTCAGAAAAGCAAATATTTTTTTCTCGGAGCGGGACACCTTAACCTGCGTCAGTCCGAGGATATCAGCGGTCTGCTGCTGCGACAGATCTCTGAAATAGCGCAGGGCGATGATTTTCTGTTCCTCCTCGCTCAGTTTTTTTATGGATTCCATCAGGGACAGCCGATCCGTAAGACGCTCGGTGAAATTTTCCTTGTCTGCAATGCTGTTTTCCAGCGTGTAGTCCTCGCTGTCGGCGCCAATCGGCTCGGAAAGGGAGTGTACAGGCGCATTCGCGTCAAGAGAAAAGATAAAGTCCTCCGCGCTCATATGGAGGACGGCGGCCAGCTCCGCGCTTGTTCCCTCCCGACCGTGCTTGATAAAAAATTCTTCCTTTGCGCGCTGTATTTCAGCCCCCCTTTTTTTGATTTCCCGCCCCACCTTTATCATGCCGTCGTCCCGTAGGAACCGGCGTATCTCCCCGATGATCAAAGGTACGGCGTATGTGGAAAACGCGGTTTGATATGAAAAATCAAAGCTTTTGACAGCTTTGAGCATGCCCATGACGCCGATCTGCATCAAATCTTCCATCTCTGTTCCGCGATCGGCGAAACGCTGCGCAATACTGCGCACCAGTCCCATATTCTCTTCCACCAGCGACGCGGCGGCCGCCTCATCTCCCGCCTGTGCCCGCTGAATCAGACTCTGGTTGCGTTCCTGCTTTTCTTTGCGTTTGCGCTCGTTTTCCGTCATGACTGCGACGATTTGACGCTGTCCGGCGCTTCCGGCTCAAAGTGCCGCCGCAGTTCAATTGTCGTTCCCTTCTGAGGCGTGCTTTTTACCCGGATGCTGTCCATAAAGCTGGACATAATGGAAAATCCCATGCCGCTGCGTTCTCCCGTGGTATCGGTGGTATACAGCGGCTCCATCGCTTTTTTTACATCGGGAATGCCGCAGCCCTTGTCCGTGATGGTGAGCTTGATGGCCCGGCTGCTGTACAGTACTGCCGTTATGTAAACGAAATCCTCCGGGTTTGATCTGTTCTGATACCCGTGGACTATGCAGTTGGTGACTGCCTCGGAAACTGCACAGCGAACATCCGCCAGCTCGTCCACCGTCGGGTTTAGCTGGGCGGCAAAGGCACAGACAAGAGAACGCGCGAGGCCCTCGTTTGCGGAAATTGCGGAAATCTGTGTTTTCAGCCGGTTGATGCAGCCGGCCTTTTTATATATATTGTTCGGCATCTTCGTCTTCCCTCCTTTATTTATCCTTTTGCATTTGCCTTTTATCTGATCTTTCAATTTGAATCATCCGATCCGTTCCCGCGAGTGTAAGGATCTTTTCAATGCGCTGTGTGGGATTCTGCAGGCGAAAATCCGCTCCCAGCTCCTGGGACGTGGTATACCTGCCCAGAATCAGTCCAAGTCCCGAGCTGTCCATGAATTCCACGCGGGACAAATTCATCACCACATGCTTTGGGCGGTACAGATAAATAGCCTTGTCGGATTCCCGGCGCAGTGCGGCGGCACTGTGATGATCGATATCTCCGCAGACGGTGATGAACAGCGTATCGTCCCGGAATACGCAGCTTACCGCTTCCGTTTTTTCTGAAACTTCCATGGAATGAATCATCCTTTCTGACTTCTTTCCGCCCGAACCGGCGTTTGTTATCATTGTGTGCGGCTTATCCGGTAAATATACCGGCGATATAATAAAGCTGTACCTTTTCTGTAAAGACAGCAAAGAAAAGCTTTGCCGGACCGGCGGCCAATTGTTTGTATTCAGTATAGCACGCAGTGCCGGAAAATATTGTCGAAGCAGGAACGATTAATATGTCGCAGACCGTCGTACGTCGATTTCAGAATGAAAGGCGCTTTTGCTTAAAAGCATCGCGCAGCTTTTACAGAACAGGCGCTCTCCTTCAGAGGAAAAGGAGCGCTATGCGGTATGTAAGAAACGAAAAGAGATACGCCGAGACAAAGCTGCAGAGAAGCGTAAACGCCGTATGGCGGAGAGAGGCAGTCTCACGCCGGATGGTGACGATGGTGGCAATGCAGGGGAGATACAGAAGAACAAATACCAGAAAGGAAAGTGCGGAGGCCGGTGTGAAAAAGCCGCTGTGCTGAAGCGTGAGGGAGAGAGCCGCGCCGCTTGAGTGATAGAGTATCTCCATAGAGGATACAACCGCCTCTTTGGCTGAAATACCGATGAGAAGCGCAGCGGCCGCCCGCCAATCGCCAAAGCCGAGGGGCGCAAATAAAGGGGCTATTAAACGGCCAATTGTTCCGATCATGCTGTCTGAGGGAAAGGCGGCCGCCCGCAGGCGGAAATCGAAATGTTGCATACACCAGAGCAGAACTGAGGCGGCAAAAATTACAGTTCCTGCTTTTATCAGAAAGCTGCTGACTTTTTCCCAGATATTCAGCAGCAGATTTTTCAGCGTGGGCAGACGGTAAGGCGGCAGTTCTATCAGAAAGGGCATGGATTCTCCGCGGTAACGGCTTTTTCGAAGGAGAAAACCGACCAGAAGCGCGGCGAGCAGACCGAGTACATAGAGTGCAAACAGGAGAATTCCCCGGTGATTCGGAAAAAAGGCGCTTAGAAATAAAAGATAGACCGGTGTGCGCGCAGAACAGGAGATAAACGGAACCAGAAGCATAGTAAGCCGGCGATCCCGTTCCGTTTCGAGCGATTTTGTGGCCATGACAGCAGGGACGGAACAGCCGAAGCCCAGCATGAGGGGGATAAAGGCTTTGCCGTTGAGTCCGACACGGCGCATCAGGCGATCCATGACAAAGGCGACACGCGCCATGTAGCCGCTGCCCTCAAAGAAGCTCAGAAAGAAGAAAAGAAGGGCAATTTGCGGTAAAAACGACAGCACGCCTCCTACACCGGACAGAATGCCGTCCTCGACCAGACTTCGGACAAGCGGCGCGGCATTGGTTTTTGCGAGTAAAAATGCTGTGCCGCCACCCACGACCTTATCGAAAACGCCGCGGAATGCGTCGCTTAGCGCCGTCCCGACACCTCCGACTGTAAGCTGGAAAACACCGAACATAAGCAGCAGAAAAATGGGAATGCCCAAAAAACGGTTGGTAAGAATCCTGTCCATACAGTCGGTTACGGTCCGCCGGGTGCAGCTTTTGCTTACCGATGACTGCCGGACGATCCGATCCATGGCGCGGTATCTTTGAGAAGCAATCAGCGTATGAATATCCGCTCCTGCCCGCGCGCTCAGCTCGGCCCTTACACGCGGAAGCCAATGCCCGATATTCACTGCCTTAGCTTCCGCATCCGTGTCATTCTCCAGCACCCTGACGGCATACCAGAAGGCTGCGGGGGAGCCGATATGTGAAGAAATGCTCTTCAGAGCCGCGGCGGTTTCGACATCGAAAAAGCGCTCGGGCTGCGGTACCGGCGCCTGTTTCCGCCCTGAGAGATAAGGCAGAAGCGCTTCTATACCCTTTTCCTTTGCTGCGGAGATGGGCAGTACGGGAATTCCCAAGGCGCGGGAAAGGCGCGGAACCGAGATGTCAATACCGTTTTGCTGTATTTCATCCATCATATTCAGCACAAACACAGTCGGTATTTGGAGATCCAGAAGCTGAAGACTGAGGTACAGACTGCGGGAAAGTGCTGTAGCGTCGATAAGGTTAACGAGAAGATCGGGGGACTGATGCAGCAGAAAATCCTGCGTGACCTGCTCCTCCACAGAATACGGCGTGAGGGAATAGATGCCGGGAAGGTCAATCAAAAGACAGGAAGAATCACGGCTTTCCTGATCCTTAAACCAGCCGGACTTGACTTTTCCGGTTTTTCTCTCAACCGTCACGCCGGGCCAGTTTCCGACGTATTGACGCGTACCTGTCAGCGCGTTGAACAGAGTTGTCTTGCCGCAGTTCGGATTGCCCACCAGTGCCGCCGTTATCTGTTTCATTCGCATGACCGTCCTTTCTGTTAAATTTTGCAAAGCAAAATTGGATTTGCGCAGCCGACAGCGGCTGCTCGTTCGGTTAGTGGCAGCCTATAAGCCTATATAAGTTTATTGTGAAAAGTATGTATGCTGTACGAGAGCAGAATCTGCTGCTTTAACGGAGGTTCTGCCTGCGTCAAGGCTCGGATATGTGTTCGCGTGAGTACTGCCTTGTGACATACAGACCGTCTGCAAGAGTGCGGCTCATTGCCAGCCTTGTGCCGAGTATCTCTACGATCAGGTCTCCGCCGCTTCGTCCGACGACCTGAAGCGGAATACCCGGAAAAAAACCGAGGCTTTCCAGAAACAAACGGGTATTGCTTCTGCATTGACAGGCTTGGAAGATACAGCTTTCGCCGGTATGCATACGGGACAGTTCAACGGTATTTTTCATGGGGATACCTCTGCGTCTGCAAAGCGTTTGCAGATTTTTGATTCCTATATAAACGACAGCGCGGCTGTCAGCCGGCCGTTCACCTATATGCGAAAGAAAAACTTGACAAGATTTGTCATATTTTGTATAATTTAACACGGACTAATATTCGGTATCTCATCGCATATTGTTTGAATTTGAAAATATTCATAAGGCGGTGATTCTGTGAAATTCAAAGGTGCGTACCGTAATTTTCTGCCGGTTTTCTTTATGGCAATATGTATTTTCACCGTCACCTCCTGCGGCAGATTTCCGGTCGAGGCTGTTCAGAACGGCAATGGTTCTCCGTCAGAAATTATCCTTCGGAAAAATCTGCTGCAAACAGACGGCGGCACGAGCGCCGAAACGACAGGGAATCCATTCTTTGAATCATCCTCCTCAGCCGCAGCGGACAGTGATGTGACAGACAGGAAACAGACGGACGAGCCGCGTATTTCGTCAGAAGAATCCACGGAATCGATTGCGGTACAGGAACCGGATTTAAAAGATGAGACAGACAGTGTTCCTTCGGCGGTGTCTGATGAAATGTCCCGTGAGGAAACGCAGAAAGAGGAAACCGTATACTGGGTAACAGGAGGTTCCGTATGGCACCGGCACAGTGAATGTCCCAGTTTGGGCAGATCCCGCGAGATCTTACAGGGGACGGTACAGGAAGCGGTCGAAAGCGGGAAAGAACGGGTTTGCAAAAGATGCGGCGGGTGATCCCGGCGATGTATTTGCTGACTATGCATCATGCCTGCTGAGCAAAAGAAACCCATTCTGCAAAGGGATAAAATTTAAGGCAGCGGAGACAGGCAATGTCCGAGCAGAAAAAGAACAGGAAGCGGCTGAAAGGGAAATGCCGCTGAAAGGTTTTGAGGTTGCTATGAACGAAACACATGAAGGACACAGAGAACGTATGCGCAATCGCTTCCGGGAGGCCGGGCTTGATAGTTTTTCCGACCACGAAATTCTGGAGCTGCTTCTTTTTTATGCACTGCCTCAGAAAAATACCAACGAGGTAGCGCATGATTTGATTAAAACATTCGGTTCCCTCGACAAGGTTTTGGAGGCGGACACCGGTGCGCTCATTCAGGTGAAGGGAATCAAAGAGGCCAGTGCGCTGTACCTGAACATTATATGCGGCGTACTGAGACGATATGTGATGCTGAAAAACACGGAAAGGGATTTGAGCCTGCGTGATATCAGTGAGGTCGGGAATTATCTCATAAATTATTATACCGGCATAACTGTAGAAAAGGTGGTAGCGCTGCTGTTTGACAGCCAGAACAGGCTGGACAGAATTATCAATGTTTCGAGCGGCGATGCAAGCGAAGCGTCTGTTGATATACAAAAGATACTGCGTGATTCGATTATATGGGAGGCATCGTTTGTTATTGTTGCTCATAATCATCCGAACGGTGAGCTTCTGCCCTCGTCGGAGGATTATATGGTAACGCAGAAACTGTGCCAGGTCTTTTCTCTGATGAAAATAACTTTTGTTGAGCACATTTTGGTAGCGGGAAATAAGTTTATGCGTCTGAAACACTCTATGGAACTGTAAAAGTACGCCTGGCCAACCGTTTTTCCGATAAGACAGGGCAAATCGGCTGTATGCAAGGTGATGCAGGCACCGTCCCTGCGTCTGTTTCTGAACAGAATGCCATGATTGTTAAACGACAGCTTGTCCGACGCTGCAGCGCAGACCATAAGGTCTGCGCTTTTGACTTTATGCAGCAGATTTTAACTTTGCTGATTCATTGTGTTCCGAACAGGCAGCTCTTTCATAGAATAAATGTGTCAAAACGTGTGCGCTATGTGTTGATATAAATTTTCTGAAAGACTGGAAGATTTCCTCAAAATGTGATATAATATGCAGGGCTGACTGAACACTGTGTTCAGTCAACCGCAGGGGTTTTTCATGGTAGAATAGTATATGACTGTGTGCGAAGCTGATGCTTGACGGTTGAGGCCGGTAATCATAACAGAAGATATGAAAACAAAAAAATGAAGCGAACATCAGTCGCTAAGGGGTTCAAACCTGAAACAGCCGCATATGCTGATGATAAAAATGCAGACTGCCCAAACATAGCGGCAGTCTGAGCGGAGGTATACCCGTATTTTAAGTTCAATGAGTTTATCGCCGCAATGAATTTGCAGGAAAGGGTTTGAGTTTATGGATTCTCTTGGGCTATGGGAGAAACGACTGGAGCACATATGTCCGGCGGGATGGAAAAAAGATATATCGCTTGCTGAATGTACCACGTTCCGAATAGGCGGACCTGCTAAATACGGCGTGTATCCGCAGACGGCAGAACAGCTTTGCGCCGCTGTGGAACTGTGCAGATCGAGCAAAATGCGGTATTATGTGGTAGGAAACGGCAGCAATTTGCTGTTTTCTGACAGGGGATTTGACGGCGCCGTCATTTTCACCGGAGCCATGAAACAGCTTTCGGCGGAGTCGGATAGGCTCACAGCCGACTGCGGCGTCCTGCTTACACAGGCGGCTGTTGCCGCACAGCGCGCACAGCTCGGCGGAATGGAATTCGCTTATGGTATTCCCGGCAGTGTCGGGGGAGCTGTCTTTATGAATGCCGGTGCATACGACGGGGAAATGATGGACATTGTGGAATCGGTGCTGTTTTATGATGCCGTTTCTCAGGAAACGGTTCTGTATCAGCGGCAAGCATGCGGATTTGATTACCGCCGGAGTGTTTTTCAGGAGAAAGAGGGCGTTGTCTTGCAAACTACCCTGAAATTAAAAAAAGGGGAGGAGGCTGCGATTCGCTTAAGGATGGAGGAATTTATGTCGCGCCGCAGAACAAAGCAGCCGTTGGAATATCCCAGTGCAGGCAGTGTATTCAAAAGATATCCGGGTTTCTATACGGCAAAGCTGATTGACGATGCGGGCCTGAAGGGATTGACTGTGGGCGGCGCGCAGGTGAGCGAAAAGCACGCCGGCTTTATTGTGAACCGCGGCGGCGCAACTGCGGCGGACGTATTAACACTGATTGAAACTATACAGGAAAAAATCAGAGTTTTGTACGGCATTGAAATTGTCTGCGAAATACGGTATGTTGAATAATTCAAAAAGTACACCACAGCGTCGGCCGTGCTGCAGCGACAGATTCTGCCCGAAGCCCTGCCTCAGGCAAGCTGCTGAGCCGTGCAACGGAGGTAACCGATATGTCGTTTTCTTCGGAAACAAAAACAGCGTTATGTTCTTCCTTTGTTAAAAAAGATTGCTGTGCAAGGGCCCTTTTGCGGGGCCTGATGCGTTATTCAGGTGTGCTGTCCGGGGAATCCGCCGGTGAGGTGCATTCGAAGTACGGAGAGATCGTCCGTTTGACGGAAACGCTTCTTCAGCGCTGTTTCGGTATCGAAGCCGTTTCCGTTTGCAGCCGAGGGGCATCCGGAAGGGCCGGACTTCATTATCTGAAGCTGGCAGAGTCAGACCTGCCGACGATCCGTGAGTTCTGCCGGGCTGCCGCGTCAGGGGAAAACGGTGCGGATATAACCGGGTTCTGTCCGGGCTGCCGGGCGCATTTTCTGCGCGGAGTCTTTTTGATCTGCGGCAGCATTACTCAGCCGGGACGGCTGTATCAGATGGATTTCAAACCGCCGGACAAAGAAGCCTCCGATGTGTTGACCTCCGTACTTGAATCGGCCGGAATTAAAGTGAAAAACGGACTTCGGAAGGGAACGGCGGTGCTTTACTGCAAGGAGAGCGAATCCATTGAAGATTTTCTCACGCTGATAGGCGC
>CAKTAA010000080.1 GCA_934526185.1 uncultured Eubacteriales bacterium
TTCCATGACAGTTTCCTTTTCTGCGCTCTTCATTTTTCCATGCAGACATGCAATTTCAAGATCGGGAAATACGGTTGTTTTCAGTTCTTTTGCATACGCAACGGCCGATTTGCGTTTGTTTTCGACCTCTTCCTCCGATTCCTCGACGGCGGGACATACTATATAAACCTGTCTGCCTGCAGTTACCTGTTTTCGGATAAAGGCATTGAGCCGCGGTCGGTAGCTTTCATCCACACAATGCGTGGAGACTGTTTGCCTGCCAGGCGGCAGCTCGTCCAGAATGCTGATATTCAAGGCCCTGAAAAGCAGAAGCGCAAGCGTCCGCGGAATCGGTGTCGCAGACATGGCGAGCACATGTACCCCTTCCGTATTTTTTGTCAAAGCGGCTCTTTGCCTGATGCCGAAGCGATGCTGCTCGTCTGTGACAATAAGCCCGAGGCGGTGAAACTGTACATTGTCCTCAAGCAGCGCGTGTGTACCGATGATAAAAGAAAGCGAACCGTCTGCCAGTCGATTGCGTATCTCAATTTTATTCGAGAATTTTGTCGCTCCGCAGAGAAGAGCGCATTCGATACCATGCTGAGAAAAGAGTTTATTTAAATCGGCATAATGTTGGCGGGCGAGAATTTCCGTAGGTGCCATCAGCGCAGCTTGATATCCGTTCTGCAGTGCGATATATACAGCCGCTGCTGCACAAACAGTTTTTCCGCTGCCGACATCGCCGGAGAGCAGACGGTGCATGGGGAAGGCACCTTCGGTCATATCTTTATGGAAATCGGAGACGGCACGCGCCTGAGCACTGGTAAGCGGATACGGAAGGTTATCGAGAAAGGGAGCAAGCGATACCTGTTGCATTGGCAGCGCTGCGGAGGCTTTTTGTTCTCTGTTCTGCAGCACAAGACCAACGGCAAACAGCAGCAATTCTTCAAAAACAATACGCTTTTTAGCGGCTGCGAGTGAGGCAGCATCTGCCGGATGGTGTATCATATACATGGCAAAACGTTCGGGCGCCAGCTCGTATTTTTCTCGGATATAAGCCGGCAGAGAATCGGTTGCCTGATGTGAACCAGCGGCATCCGATACCGGCGGGTAAAGCATTTTTAAAGCCGCCGCTATCGAATCGCCGATCAACTTCTGCGTAAGTTTTCCGGAAAGCGGATAAACCGGTACAAAGGCAGGCAGCGCATCTGCGTTTATTTCATCATTGCCCGGCACCGCCTCGAATTTGGGGGATGTCAAGCTTATTCGGCCGTCCATTCTGTCAATTTTTCCGTAAAATCTGTACAATGAGCCTACTGTAAAAACGCTTTTGTAATAGGGCTGATTAAAGAAAGTAACGGTACAGACACTGCTCTGATCAAATGCTTTGAAACTCAAAATGTTCATACCTTTTCGCAGTACCGCAGCTTTCGGCTGGGTAGCGACCGTCAGAAGAAACGCGGCGTATGTTCCGGCTTCAGCTTTGGCAAGCGGAACGATATGTCCGCGTTCCTCATAGGTACGCGGATAATGACGGATAAGGTCGTCCAGCGTTTCGATTCCTAGAGCGCGAAACGCCGACGCCCGTGCCTCGGAAACACCTTTCAGGACTGTTACCGGGGAGGCTTCATCGGGCCGGTCCATTCGGGATATTCCTCCTTCACTGGTTAGATTTTATAAAAGCAATTTAACAGCGTAAAACAATAGCAGTTCGAACAGGGCGGCCGTCCCCGATGTATTTTATTCCGGTAATTCAGCTCTGTGACTTATCGGCTGCGATACAAACTGAGCAAAAGAAATGACTTTGCTTTTAGAGAAAGCGGAAAAGGATCTACGGAAAGATTTCTCACCGGCCTTGAATAGCAGAGATCCCTCCCCTTAAAAATGCTGCAGCAATTAAAATCCCGGTCTCTCTTTGATTTAATCAGCAGCCGTAAACATGCGGAAATCGAACATTTTAGGCGGCGATACCTTACTGCGGTCAAATTTCCGTCCGTCGCGTTCAGCCTTTTTCTCCTCCAACAGATACCAGAGCTCCGTTATGCTGATTTCGCACTCCTGCAAATCCGGTACCTGAAGCCCCCCATCCGCGTAAATAATGGCTTCCGCCGTTTCCAGCTCTCCGATTTGAATGGCGGCAAAGGCCCTGTACAATCTGATTCTCGGTAGATTTCGGATATCCTCGTCAAGCTCAGAGGTATAGGCAAATTGTAGTTCAGACTGCCATGCCATAAACAGCGTCCGGGCAGTCATTTTGGCGAGCGCTGCATTATTCGGATCAAGCTTGGAGGCGGCAATCATTGTATGGGCGGATTTTACGATGTCTCCGCGCATACGGTAAACCTCTGCAAGTCCGTACATGGCCCATTCGTTTTGCTGCAGCTCCAGTGAACGGATAAATTCTTTTTCAGCCTCGTCGATTTTATCTTGTGAGAACAGTGAACATCCCAACTGCATGTGCGTGTACCAATTAAACTGATCACAGCCGCTGACGGCGTCCCGCATCATATCTACCCATTCGCGCTGAAGCATGTAAGAGGGAGGGATGTCCGTGGGCTTTTGAGGAGCTGGCAGAGAGCTTTTACGGAGCAGGTGCAGCCATTGCTCCTGCTCTTTTCCGGTTTCTCCGAAATCCAGATGACAGGGAAGCGGAATCATATTCGTTTTTTCACGGCGTATCTTTTCCAACGCACCCCATCCGCTTCCGCAGGAGATCAGACGTTCTGCTTTTGTTTGGGCCATTCTGCGCGTTGCGGCGAGCGTCTGTTCAAGATATGCGGATGTAATTCCGGAAGCGTTCAGCTTCTGCTCGGCTTCATTCTGTGCGTCCTGCCAATCGCCGTGTATTTTTGCGCCGTTTGCAGAAAGCGAACCGTATACCTCCAGCCATTCCCAAGTGGTTTTTGGAGGCATGGGGAGATTTTCGTACTGGGTGTAGCTCAGTCCTGCCTGCAGTTCGCAGTATCTGCCGCTGCAGCCCTCGCCGCTTAGAAATTCTTGCCACATGGCGCCGCCGATTCCCTGACCCCATACAAACAGCTTTCTGCTTTTTAACCGGGCGGTGGAGGCCTGTACCAGTCCATACCCCTTTTCATCTAATTGGCAGACAAAGCGAGTCCGATCGTTTTTGGTCTTAAAGAAACAGTCTGTGGATATCGGATGATTGACAGCGTAAGTGATGTCGCGGTTCTGATATTCAGGAACATTGATTTTTACCACCATATTGCCTTCCCGCGTGAAAGCATGATCTGCAGCAGTAACTGTGCGTGCGCCTTTCATTTCGGGCACAGCGATGTTGCTGAACCAGTAAACGGGTACTGTGCGATAGGTATCATTTGTGATACGCATTCTGGCGTGAAGAAATTTTGATTTTTCCGGAAGAAAGAAATCCATTTGATAGACCAAACCGCGTACACGCTCGTATTCATACATGCGCAGAACTGGAGTGCCGTCTTCTGTCTGTAACACAGCCGTGAATAGGGGAGAACAGGTGAGCGGATGATGTCCTGGCCATCCGAAATTCCATTCGACACCCCCTGAGAACCAGGCGTTGCGCAGGGCAAGATAGGCCGGACGAAAAACGGGATTGGAGAACAGAAGTTCCTTCTGTTCCGTTTTATCGTACAGTGACCAGAGACGGCCGCCCAGTGACGGGACAAAGACGGCTTTCAGAAACTCGTTTTCCAGAACAACGCTGTCGAGTCCATTCGGCTTCAGCTCACGCGAATATTCGCTTTGCGCACGGTAAGGAAAAGCCGTTTTGACATGGCCGAAATCCAGAAACAGCTCGTCATCGTCATCTGTTCTTGAATTTTCTACACCTCTCTCTCCGACATAGTTGTCATACAGCATAGGAAGGCTGCTTTCGCCGTTTAGGTCGGTTACGGGAATATTCAGCTTGGTAAAGTTGATGGTGGTCATAAGTATAATGTATTGCCGGAAGCTGCCATTTGGTATCCGGCAACGCGTCCCTTTCTCCCCGCGGCGGCGGGGGATAATTATTGTTGCGAGAATGGTACAGAGTCTGCGGCACAAACGTACGGACAAGTAAACGAACTATTCAAAAGGTGCTGTATTGTCCGGACACATACCTATCTGTACAATTGCCCTGTTTTTTTATACATTTTATCACATTGGCTAATAATTTACAACAGGATTTGATAATTTTATACATCTGAGAAAAAATCAGTATCCGATAAAGTCCTGCTGCCGCAGAGCATTGGACCTCCTATTTCGGAAGTAACGACTATGACAGAAGGCGGGCGCAAAGCGCCTCCAGAGCCAGACGGTAGCTATCGGCACCGAAGCCGCAGATTTGTCCGACACACACTGGAGCAAGAACGGAGGTGCGGCGGAATTCCTCGCGCGCGTGGATGTTGGAAAGGTGTACCTCGACGCAGGGGATTTTTATTGCTTCAATTGCATCGCGTATGGCGTAGGAATAATGCGTATAAGCGCCGGCGTTCAGAATGACGGCGCGGCACTGATGCCGAGCTTCGTGTAGCGCATCAATCAGAGCCCCTTCGCTGTTTGACTGACGGAAAATCAACTCAACACCTCTTTTGGCGGCATAATCTTTGAGCGATTTGTTGATATCCTCCAAGGCCGTGCTGCCGTAATGTGCGGCATCCCGTTCGCCTAAAAGATTGAGATTCGGACCGTTTAAAATAAGAATACACATATATTTATATGACACATCGCAAGGAATATCGTGCGAGGCTGTTTCCTTTCTGAAAGTTAAGTTAGAAATTGGGATGCAATCGGTGCAGAGCGGCAGGTGCTGCATGAACTCCAACACCGGGACAATTCCTTTAAAATGCGTGCAGCCAGTGAAAAGTCCGGGGATTCAGCAGAAAGAGCGGCAGACAAAGCTGCCTGCCGCTCCTATACCTTTTTCTCCTGCTTCGGTATCTGATAAAATCAAGCCGGTACATCCAGACAAACAGCGTTTTTCCGACGGGTATAGCCGAACATGATTTTCGAAACAGAGCTGTTATATTTGCTGAAGCAGATCAAAGCTGTCGGAGAGGAAGGACTGAAGCTCATCGGCAGAAAGCTGACGCTGGCTGAGCAGAGCGAGCGTATAAAGCTGCTTTGCAATTTTTTTCGTACTGTCAGCCGCTGTGTCCGCCTCTTCGAGCTTGGAGATCAGCGGGCTATTAACATTGACAATCAGCTTCATGTCCGGCGCAGGCATCTGCGGTCCTGTTTCACCGCTGTGCATAGCATACATTTTCATCATATCTTCCATGCGGCGGGAGTCCTCAGGCAGATTAATAATGGCAGGCGTCTTCCCGTCCTTCAGCCGTTCAAAAGTTACCTTTAGCTCCGGATTGCCGCTTACCTCACGGAACAGAGCAATCAGCCCGTCGCTGACCGTTGCTTCGCCATCTTCTTTCAGTGCGCCGGCGACATCGGCGTCGATGCGGACAAATTTAACGCCGCTCTGATCCTGTTCGACAACGTTGATAAACTGTGTGTCAAGCAGCTTGTCCAGTACGACAATTTCAATGTTCTGCGCCTTGAACATGCCGATATACTGTGCCTGCGCAACCGGATCGGTGGTATAATAGACGGTATTCTCATTGGTGTCCTTAGCGGCCTCCAAATATTCGGCTGCGGTGACAAATTTTCTTTCCTCTGTATTTGTCGTCTTGAACAGGATAGAGTTTTTAACGCGGTCAAAAAATTTTCTGTCTCTGAGGGAACCGTATTCCACAAAGGTTTTCAGATCGGGCCACAGACCTTCGTAGGTTTCGCGCTCGTTCAGATACAGCGAATTGATTTTGTCCGCAACCTTTTTGACAATATGGGCGGAAATTTTTGAAACATATCCGCTGTTTTGCAGGTAAGAGCGTGAAACGTTAAGCGGAAGTTCCGGACAGTCGAGTACGCCCTTGAGCATCAGCATAAATTCCGGAATAACCTCTTTGATATTGTCCGCGACAAATACCTGATTGTAATAGAGCTTGACCTGGCCTTCCAGATTATCATATTCATGGTTCAGCTTGGGAAAATACAGAATCCCCTTGAAGTTTAAAGGATAGTCTGCGTTGATATGAATAGAGAAGAGCGGGTCGCGGTAATCGGAAAAGACCTTCCGGTAGAAATTCCGGTAATCCTCGTCCGTACACTCGGACGGCGGCTTCTGCCACAGCGGGTAAATATCATTTATCGGTTCGGGTGTCTTGAGGGATTTTTCACCGTCTCCGTTTTCCTCGCTCTGTTCTTCTGATGTTTCCTCCGAACTGTCATTTTCCGCGCCGGCGTTGACCAAATAGATCTCCACGGGCATAAAAGAGCAATATTTTTCAAGAATTTCCCGAATTTTATTTTCTTTGAGATATTCCGCTTCTTCGTCCGTGATATGCATGACAATATCCGTGCCGCGCTCCGGTTTTTCATAAGGGGCAGTCATTTCAAATTCACCGTTTTCAAGGCATGTCCATTTTATACCCGGCGCACCGGTGTAGGAACGTGTGATAACGTCTACAGTATCGCTTACCATAAAGGAAGAATAAAAGCCGAGACCAAAGTGACCGATGATGCCGCTGCCTGAAGTGTCCTGTTCGCCTTCGTATTTTTCAATGAAATCGAGGGCGCCGGACAGTGCAATCTGACAAATATATTTCCGGACCTCCTCCTCGGTCATACCGATTCCGTTGTCGGAAACGGTAAGGGTTTTCTCGGCTTCATCAACTGTAACAGTGATTTTAAAATTCTCTTCATCTATGTCGCGGACCTCGCCGAGGGATATCAGACGTTTCAGTTTGGTTACGGCATCGCATGCGTTTGAAACAATTTCTCTGAGAAAAATTTCCTTTTCGGAATAAAGCCATTTCTTTATAATAGGAAAAATGTGTTCAATTTGGACGGAAATGCCGCCCTTTTCAGTGTTTGAAATTGGTTCGCTCATATGTTTTGTACAGGGTGCTCCATATCCGGAACACCAACTCTCCTTTCCATGAGTGTAAATGTAATCAAAAAGCAAGTGTCCACCACGACTTACAGGCGGCGGTCTCAACTTGCCTGACGAAGGGCCCTACCCCTTATTGAAAAACAGAAACAAAAACCCCGATTTATAAATTATATATGATTCCCGAAGAGAATTCAAGTGCCAATGGCACATTTTTTTGATAAAATAAAAAATAAAAGCAAAATTCTATTGACAGGCTGCGAAAGTTGTGATATAATAAACAAAAATTGAATAAAAAGGCGATGAAGAGAAGGAGTAGATATTCAATTCGGGCATAGAGAGAAGCGGATGGTGGAAGCGCTTTGCCGGGGGAATATACGAAGTAGTCTTGGAGCTGCAGACCGAAAGAACAGAAAAAGATGCTGTTTTGAGTAGACTCTGACGGAGAAATTTCCGCCGTAAAAAGGGAGAGCGGCATCAGCCGATTCGCAATCGGTTTGTGCTGGTTAAGGTACAAAGGCAGCACCTTTGTATAAAATTAGGTGGTAACACGAGTCATTCGTCCTAATACGGGAGAGTGACTTTTTTTATTGCTTTGAAATTCGTAATACGGGAACAGTATGCCCGAAGGGAAGGGAAAGGTTGATATCATGGAACTGCTTCATCAATATTTACCGCAGACGTCGTTTGACAGCTATGAGGATTTTCAAGAGAATTTTGCGCTGAATGTGCCGGAAAATTTTGATTTTGCGCGGGATATTGTGGATGAATGGGCTGTCGGAGAGCCGGAGAAAACGGCACTTCTGTACTGCAATGATGAAGGGGAGGAAATGCGCTTTACATTTGCGCAGATATCAAGCCTGTCCAAGCGGATGGCCGCTTATTTGCTCTCACTCGGGCTCCGAAAGGGCGACAGGGTACTGACACTGCTGCGCCGGCGGTATGAATACTGGATTCTGGCTGTGGCGATGCATCGGATAGGCGTAGTTGCCGTTCCCGCATCGGTTCAGTTAACCAAAAAGGACATTGTATACCGGATAAACTTAGCAAAGGTCCGTATGCTGGTAGCTATCGACGATATTTTTGTCCGCACGCAGCTTGACGGTTTGAAGGAAAAATGTCCGACGCTGGAGCATATCGCCATTATAGGAGATAAGCCGGAGAGCATGTATCTGGATTTCAACCGCGAATATATAAAGTGCGATGAATATCAGGAATACAGCGGTCTTGAAAACCAAGATGAAATGATCATTTATTTTACGTCCGGAACTTCCGGATATCCTAAAATGGCTGTGCATAACAGAACCTATCCGCTCGGTCATATTATGACGGCAAAATATATGCAGCGTGTGCAGAACAACGGACTGCATTTGACACAGGCAGACAGCGGGTGGGCAAAATTCGGATGGGGAAATATATACGGACAGTGGATTTGCGGCAGCGCAGTACTGGCTTACGATCCTGTCCGTTTTGACGGAAAACATCTGCTTTATATTATGGAGCGTTACAAACCGACGTCTCTCTGCGTTCCACCTACCATGTACCGTATATTAATGCGTGACGGGCTTGCGTACCGGCATGTATCTTCAGTGAAGTGGTTTTCAACGGCAGGGGAGCCGTTGGCGGGCGAAATCAACCGTGCTTTTTACGAAATCACCGGACAATATATTCATGAAGGATACGGACAGAGCGAGGGTACTCCGATTTGCTGCAGCTTTGAATGGCTTGATATACGGCCGTCTGCTATGGGAAAACCATCACCGCTGTACGATGTGATGCTTATCAATGAGAACGGCGAACGTTGCCAGAAAGGAGAACACGGCGAGGTTGTTATCCGTATCGGTGAATATCAGTGCGGACAGGTCGGACTGCTGACGGCATACTATACGGAAGAAGGCTTTTTGGATCCGGTCCGGGATGGGATATACCACACAGGCGACATTGCGTACGAGGATGATGAAGGATATTATTGGTACGTCAGCCGCAACGACGATATGATTAAATCCTCAGGCTACCGCATCGGTCCGTTTGAAATCGAAAGCGTGCTGAATACGCATCCGCAGGTAAAGGAGAGCGCGATTGTAGGACGTCCGGACGCTATACGCGGCCAGATCGTCTGCGCGGTTGTGGTGCTCCACGACGGATGCCGTCCTTCGGAAGAGCTGACAAAAGAACTGCAGAAATATGTAAAGGAAAATACAGCGCCGTATAAATATCCGAGAAAAATTGAATATGTATCGGAATTGCCCAAAACAACCTCGGGGAAAATCATGCGCAGCGCGCTGAAGTGGGAAGCGGAGCGCAAGAGCAGCTAAATGAAGGAATAATATTTCTATCCTGTTTTGAAAAGGACTGTCAGCATAGTATCTAATTCTGCTGGATAATAAAACACAGGGAAGCGGCCTGCGCCGAATGTTAACATTCGGCGCAGGCCGCTTAGCGTATCAATCAGAACTTTTAGCAAGACGAAAATTTTACTTCTTTCTTTTCCTTTTTTTAAAGGAGTGCAGAAAAGGCTTTTCAAGAAGTCGCTTAGCTCGAAAGAAGGGTGTTTTTTTGTCGCGGATCGGCGGGACGAGGAGTGCCAAGCCCACGTCGGCTCGATTGGCCATTAGAACATCTGTAAAAAGCTGATCGCCTACAACAGCGATGCTTTGTCTGTCAATACCGCTGGAT
>CAKTAA010000081.1 GCA_934526185.1 uncultured Eubacteriales bacterium
CGTTGTTGTTGTGACCTTTGTGCAAACGCCTCTTTTTTGCGGAGAGTTCTGATCGGTCGGCCGTTTTGTCAGGGTATTGAAGCCCTTCTGCAGAACCGGCGTTTTCGATTTGTACTCTTTCGCTTTGCGCTCTTTTCTTACGAGCTGGTTAAACGTTGGCATATCGCGCCTCCTTTTCTTTAAAACTTATGTTTATATATACAACCGGACAATCGCCGGACGGCGCTATGAACCGACCGTCGGTTAAAACCGGATGTAAGCAGATATTACGCGGCGGACAACAGCCGCTGTCAGCGCTTCAGGCCGCATACGGCGCATTTCACATCAATACCGCACATGGCGCCAAGCTCCCCCGCCGTCTTCGACTCATCAGTGGGAATGCTGTTTTTCCTGCACATTTCAAGCACCGAAACGCGCAGAGACGTCTCTGCATCACAGGCGACATAGACAAGGGTAACGGCCTCCTGCATCACTGCCTTTTTCACCTGGTTGCTGCCCGCAATCAGAGAAGAACCTCTGTTTGATGTCATACTGATTGATTCCTTCACATTCATTACTCGAATTTTGAGCCGGCCGAGCTGACGGGGTTAAATGAAAGATAATTAACTGTCAGTCTGTCCTTTGTCCAAGTGCAAACACAAATGGCTGAACTGCACAAATTACATACCGATATAGGTTATATTATAGCATTTGCAGGATATAAAGTCAACAATTCTCATCTTCTCAAAATCAAAAAAAATAAATTTTCTGCGTTTTGCACAAATTTAAATCTGATTTTTGACTTTATTTTCATATTATTTCCATCTTCTTTTAGAAATATACTGTAATTTTTCCATTGCGCCGGCTTACTCATCCGTTTCATTTGAAAGCGCGAACCGTCAAACGGAACTTCCTGAAAGCGTTTTACAATTCTGCATTTTTATGTTATACTATTTTATATAAGTGTGTTTGAGTGTTATACAAAAGGAGCAGCGCCATGATCCTTTCCGCCTCGCGTCGTACGGATATCCCGTGCTGTTATTCCGAATGGTTTATGAATCGTATCCGGGCAGGATACGTGCTGACTCGGAATCCCATGAATCACGCACAGCTATCAAAAATTACGCTGTTGCCCGAAACCGTGGACTGCATCGTTTTCTGGACCAAGGATGCGTTCAATATGCTGCCGCATCTCGACGAGCTTGACCGGCTCGGCTATACCTATTTTTTTCAATTTACCCTCACCCCCTACGGACACATGCTGGAGAAGAATCTGCGGCCTAAAAAGGATATCCTGGAAACGTTCATATCCCTTTCCAAACGCATCGGGAGCGGACGGGTAGTCTGGCGGTATGACCCGATTATCCTGAACGATGCCATTGATGTAAAGTATCATATAACAGAGTTCCGGCATCTCGCCGAAAAGCTCTCGCTCTATACTGACACAGTGACAATCAGCTTCGCAGATCTGTATCCCAAGCTAAAAAGCGCACCCCTCCGTGAAATTACCGGCGGAGAGATTGCCGAGCTGTCCGGGACCATCGGTGCGACGGCAAAGGAATACGGCCTTCGCGCCGTCGCCTGCTGTGAAAAGGTTGATCTGACACAATACGGAATCGGACAGTCAAGCTGTATTGACAAAGAGCGCATTGAAAAAATCTGCGGATGCCCGCTCAGGATAAAGGCAGATGCAAACCAGCGCGAGGGCTGCGGATGCGTAGAGAGTATAGACATCGGCGCCTATAATACCTGCACAAACGGCTGTGTATACTGTTACGCAAACAACGGTCTGAGCACGGCAAAACGGCGCAGGGGAGCCCACAATCCCGAAAGCGAACTGCTGATTGGCGCTGCGTCAGACGGGGAGAAAATCACAGACAGAAAAACAGAATCAAATCTCGTTCAGCAAATAAAACTGTTTTGAAAGTGACGGAGAAGCACGATAATTGTACATAGCTTACCAAAAAAATTATGGAATTCCTATGAAGACAGAGAAGATTACGGCGATCTCTCCCTGAACGCTTTCGAATTCATACACTGTTCAGATATCTTTACGTATCATCTTGTCGCGCCGAATTTTGCAGATGAGGGAGAAGAGAGGATTCTTCTCATTATTGAATCAGACAAAATAACCGCCGCGGTCATATGGGAAGATCTCAGAAATTGCGGCGACAAATTTCCCCACATTTACGGCTTGCTGAGCAAGTATGCCATCATTAATATTTTACCGCATATTCGGAATCATAAAAGAGAATGGTGATGAATGACAAGCTGACCAAATATATAAAATACGCCGTCCGATACAAGCGCAAACATTTAGGAAAGGAAATGATATGAAAACGCTGATCTTTAACGGATCACCGAGAAAAAACGGTGATACCGCCGCGCTTCTGAATCGATTAAAGGCAGAAATCGGCGGAGAGTTTCATCAGATTGATGCTTACTTCTGCGATATCAAACCGTGCAGGGATTGCCGGTATTGCTGGATGCATAACGGGTGCGCGATCAAGGATGAAATGCAAGAGGTTTTTTCCTTAATCAACGAAGCAGATACCATTGTAATTGCTTCACCGATCTATTTTTCGGAGCTGACCGGTTCTTTGCTCAGCGTATTGAGCCGTCTGCAATATCTGTATGTATCGAAGGCCTTTCGCGGTACAGACGCATTGGCGGATAAAAGGCGTAACGGCGTTATACTTCTTTCGGGCGGCGGCGACGGCTCTCCGGAAAGGGCCGCAAAAACAGCCGCCTGCCTGCTCCGTCAGATGGGCGCCGAGGTTGTCGGCACTGTATGCAGCCACAATACAAACAGCCTGCCGGCAAAACTGGATGCAAAGGCAGCGGCAGACTGCAAAGCCATTGCTGCAAAGCTATTGTGCAGGGAGGCGCCCGCCGACGCTTGAAGGGTAAATTTGACCATAAATGCGGACGGCTTCCTCAGTATAGTAATCAATGGTATTATGAGAAAATAGTGAAAGTGCGAAAGCATCGGTTCGCTTTCGCACTTTTATTTTTGTATGAATCAGGGATAGTACGGCAGACTAAATAAAATATGTCCTTTATTTCGCATAAAAAGCTGCTACGCCAGTCAATCCGAGCACATATCGCTCCTGTCAGAAGTTTTTAAACAGATTTTTGGAGGTGCTCAGATTTTTTGTTGTCATGGTGCTTTACCAAAACGTCAGAATATCTGTAGTTGAAACCATTAGAATTGGGTTACAGGAGCAATACGATATCTTTTTACAAACGTAAATAGAATAGCACCTCTATTCCATTATAATAATTTCTGAACTTTCTTCTTCTCCATCAATGTAAAGTCCATCGTTCATTAAATCACAACCCGAAAGAGATATAGTTTCTCCTTTATCTATTGAGTGTACCCGGAAAAAACGCTTTTCTTCCAATCCTTTTAGATATATCCGACGTTTTCCTGCGGCACCTTTTAAACGGAAGACGAATAGACATGCAGTTCCGTCTTGGGCGTTAAATTGATAAGCCTGAAATCGATCTCCGCGCCCACCTCTCAAGGCCTGCCCGGTCAATCGATACATACATCCGCATAGAATGTATTTTTTTGATATGGAACGGAAAAAAGTGATATGATCTTTTAATCTGTACTTACACCATTGAGGCCAACAAGGTAAGTCATAAGAAAAACCGACTGTTGACATCATGGAGCTGCGTATATAAAAATCAAATTTGGTGCGTGTCATATGTTCGCTAATGGGATTCTTCGGTTCATTTTTGCCATTAACCTCGCCCAATGTTTGTGATTGTGTAAAATGATAACAACCTGATGGATGAATATAGGAAGTGGCGCCCCAAAATACTTGAAAATGGTGTTCAACATAATCCGGATCAGATAAAAAAGTAAAGTGAGTTCGGCTTAAAATACCATAATCCATTCTCAAGCCGCCACTGCTACAATTTTCTAAAATCAAATCTGGATATTTTTGATGCACGATTTCTAAGAATCGGTAATACCCCACGTAATGGGCATATAACCCATCTCCTTCACCGTGTCCGTGGGAAGTACAGTTACAGCCTGACATTGGATCCAGGTTGAAATCCAATTTGATCCAATGCGCTCCATACTCATTCACTAATTTAGCGACAATTTGCAGAGCCCATTCCACTGCATCCGGATTTCCCATGCAAATATATCCCAGGGATTTTCCATCTCGTTTAGCAATCAAATCAGGGCGTGAACGATTGAGATGTGCATGATCTCCCACACCTTCAATTTCACACCAAATGCCAAATTTAACTCCAGTTTGATTGATTATTTCCCCAAGGTACTGAATCCCATGCGGAAAGTCCTTTTGGTTTTCAATACTCCAATCTCCGCGTTTTGGGCCCCACCAGCCAATGCCATCTTCACTACTGCCAAACCAACCGGCATCTAATAAAAAGTTGGTAATTCCTAAATCTTTGGAAATAAGTGCGTTTTGAATACATTTATCCTCATTTAAGATTTGGTCTTCATAACACCACCAGGTATTATAACATACAGGAAGAGAAGTCCATTTTTCTTTATCAATCATACTAACATAATCTGAAAAATATTGTCGGATAGCGAAACAGGCGCTTTCCATACTGTCCATTGAAAAAGAGATGTATATATTTGGTGAGATAAAGCTTTGGCCGGAAGGAAGGTCGTAATAAAAATCACTGCTTTCAATACCCATGCAAACAAACAATGCAGAAACACTGCTTGTTTGCCGCCAGGCAGTTGCTTGCCAGTTACCAGACCAGCCAATATGCATAGTAACAAATCCCTCACTGCTGCTCAGCCCTATCCAGGGTGCAAAGCCCTTAGAGCTTCTGCCTGATAAAACATGAATGCTGTGATGATCTTCTAAGGCCAGACTTTTTGGTTCAAATTCACCTCCCCAATCGGATTCAAAATAATCTAACTTTGCAGTATCATTTTTAACAGCGACACCGATGTCTGTTCGGGTAATCCGTATCGAACGCTCCAACTTGTTTTGGATTTTCAAATAGCTTTGCAGTGCTCCTATTTTAGCATCAGAAAGTACATGCTGTTCAATGGCAATACCGGTTTCTGCATGTAATGATCGATAAATTTGATGAACACGACAATCTTCTGAGAATGTTTCACATAATATAGGAATTTCAGTTTTTATGTTTCCATCAATACATACCGTGTAAGTTAGGTTCATTTTAACTGCCTCCTATCTATCTGCTGTTATTTAATTAAGAAGAGAAAAAATTTCTAAATTTGGACCGACAGCTTCTCTTGCGATTCATTCAGTGCTCATGCGTATGAATTTTCCAACTCCTTTATGGTTGAGTAGTGATAGCAGTTCTGTGACAGCGAGAATCCCTATTTATTAATTACGGAAGCATTTGACACAGGTATATATTTTAAGAAATAAGAACAGTCGGCGAGCTTTTTTATCTGCCGCCGCTCAGTCTTACACGGGAGGCCAGTTTTTCGGAGAAAACCGTTTTGTACATCTCATGGTATTCCTCAAAACCGACAGTACAGCAGTACGTCATAATCTCCATTTCCACGCCGAACAGGTTCACTTTCCAGTCCATCGCCGACAGTCCGCCAGCGATGTAAAATGCCTTTCGTTTCAGCCTTTGCCTGAGCTCAGGTCCCTCCTCTTCTGTACTCTCGATCTCCAGGAAAAAGCGCCGGCCGGTATATCGCGCAAGCAGGAGACTCAGCGCTTCCGTACCCACTCCATGCCCTCTGCACTGCGGCATAACCGCAAAATAATCGAGCAAAAGCAGATCATTCCAGAGAACGGAAACGGCTAACCCCAAAAAGCCCCCATGCTCATCTTCTATCGCCAGCATCTCCACGTATCCGGCATCTCTTTTTTCCAGCATCAGAGAAAATGGCTTTCTTTCATCCGGCGGAAAAGCGGCATAATATAATGCCTCAATATTTTTTAATTGTTCAACTGTAACGGCTCTTACCAACCGCATGGCTATTTTCCTTTCTGCATTCGCTCCGGTTAGCACCGCCTGCGGCAGATGCTTTAAACATCACCTTAGATTTCCCTCGTGTTGCCGTTTTTCGATACGTCGGCAACCGGCCAGACCTGCCCGCAGTATGCACAGCAATCAGAGCCGCACATGTGCTTTTTCAGAGCCGGCAGATATTTCTCATACTGTGTAATGCAGCGCGGATTTTTGCAGCGCCGTTCGTCCTCCTCCCTCGTGCCTAATTTTGTCTCCCGAACTGTATAACCCGACAGCTTCCGTCCAGTTTCGCACATCTTCAGAATCAAAGCCATGCGGATATACATACCGTTTTCCGCCTGCCTGAAATACAGCGCACGCGGATCTTCGTCCACCTCCGGCGTGATTTCATCCACCTTCGGCAGCGGGTGCAGAATTATCATATCCTTTTTCGCCAGCTTCATCTTATCCCCGGTCAGCACATATATCCCGGCCTCTCTCGCATAGGCCGCAGCAGAAGAGAATCTCTCCTTCTGAATCCGTGTCATATACAGAATATCCAGCTCTTTTAGACATTCCTCAAGTGTTTTCACCTCGTAAATCCTGCTGCCGGACAGCCGGACCATTGCCTTAATTTCCGCGGGTAGGCGCAGATAATCGGTTGATATCATATAAAACCGGTTGCCGGAAAATGATGACAGCGCCTGAAGCAGCGAATGAACGGTGCGGCCGTTCAGAAGATCACCGCAAATGCCGACAGCAAGTCCGGAAAGCGTTCCCTTTTCATTATAAATAGTGGTCAAATCCGTCAGTGTTTGCGTTGGATGCATATGTCCACCGTCACCGGCATTGATAACCGGAACGCCTGCATACAGGGCCGCAGCCGCAGCCGCGCCCTCGATCGGATGACGCATTACTATCAAATCGGTATAAGAGGATACGATCTTTACTGTATCTCTAAGCGATTCCCCTTTTGCAACCGATGATTTATCCGGATCTGAAAAGCCGAGAATTTTTCCGCCCAGCCGCATCATAGCTGCCTGAAACGAAAGCTGCGTCCGAGTGCTCGGCTCATAAAAGAGAGTAGCCATGATTTTTCCGCGGCAGGTCTCAGCATAATCTGTCGGATGCTCCCGGATATCCCGGTACAGCCGGTAAAGCTCCTCCCACTCACCTGCCGCCAAATCACTGAACTCAATTAAATGCTCCATTTTCATAGACATACTGTTTGTCGTCCTTTCCGTTCTTGATGCTATACCGTAAATATATTTTTATAGAGAATCGTTGCCGCAGCCGTTTTCTGACGGAAAACCGCCGGATGAACCGGTTCGTGTAAAATCCTCACGCAAGGCCGCACATACGGATACGGTTCTGTATTTTCCTTTGATATACAGGGCATCGCGCAGCGTTCCCTCATATCGCATCCCGCAGCGTTTCATGACACGCAGGCTTCGTTCATTTTCCTCCATACACCGCGCCTCTATGCGCTTTAGCTTCAGAGACAAAAAGCCATATTTCAGAACCATCCGGACGGCTTCCGATGCCAGTCCCCTCCCCCAGTAATCCGGATGAAATACATAACCAATCTCTCCTGCATTGTTTAACTCGTCCAAACGGGCAAATCCACAGGTACCGATCATTTTATTTTCCTCACGCAGTACCACAGCCCAGTCAAAAAAACAGCCCTCGGCATACTGTCTTTGAAGATGCGTCAGGTAAGCTTTCGTATAAGCGGGACTCGGATGAGGATCCCACAGCAGGTATTCTGTCACATCTCCACGGCAGGCGTATGCATACATATCGCCGCTGTCGGCAGGCGTCATCTTCCGCAATCGCAGTCTCGGCGTTTCCAAAACCGGTATGCGGGACATCAACGCCGGTTCGTTTGTTTTCTGCAGCATATCAGCAGCTCCTGTGCTTTCTTTTTCAGATTTTTTGCGCAACAAACAGCGGATACACATCGATTGTGTGCGGTTTCCATTATAATTGTCGCTGATTTTCACAGGCATCGCGTATCTTCGTGTTACCGTTCGGCAAAGCGCTGTACGGTGTCCGGCTTTCCGGCATAAGCACCTAAATGGCTGAATTCAGTTTTTCGCCTCTAAAAATTATGAATTCGCTCTTTATAAAATATGCTTTTGTCCATTAGATGAAAGAAAAGTATAATTCGCTGTTTTCATGCCAAATTAAGTATAACTTATCTTTTGGAAAAATGCAAGCGCTTTTTTGGCTCATCTCTTGTGTCTATACCGGGCAGAGCAGTGTCCAGGGATGAATATTCAAAGGCCGGCTTACGTGTGCCCGGCCGCGCATGGAAACCATAAAAGCTCACCCGAGCCCGCTGTTTTCAGAATATTTTGACTTTCAAGCATTCTTCAAGGTGTTTTCATAAGAGCGTCACATTTTCAGTGTAGTATAATACCGTAAACCAAATCAAGTACAAACAATAACGGGATGGAGAAAGGAATGAGTGAGATGACGGAAAACAACAATTTCCAAAACAGGCAGGAGCAAAATGGAAATCCGGAAAAGAAGGCGACTTCCTTTCCCGTGTACAGCAACATTTATGAGGCATTCAACCAGAGCAGCGGGAATGATACAGGACGGCTTGGTAAGGAAAATACCGATTTTTCCATGCCGGATTCCGAGCGGACGTCTTTTGGAGAAGCAAATAAAAATCAAAGGAAAAAATCAAAGTTTTTAACAAGACGCGCCGGTGCGCTGCTGGTATCGGCCTGTATTCTGCTTTCCTTCTGCTTCGGCATTGCCGGTATGTATGCAGGAAGTAAAATCTTCGGCGGATCGGAAATCGGTCAGGGAGATATCAATACGCAGGGTACGCCCACCAGCAATAACAACACGGGGAGCACCGGAAACGCCGCGCTGACCTATGCCGAGCCGGATAATGACAAATATCTGTCGATATCCGAAATTGCCGCCATGAACGCCAACGCTGTGGTGGAAATCGTTACACAAGTCACAAGCAATTATTTTTATCAGCAATATACACAGGAAGGCGCCGGCAGCGGCGTAATTGTAACCGCCGACGGTTATATTGTTACAAACAACCATGTCATCGAGGATGCCGACAACATCAGCGTCCGTCTCAAGAACAGCGAAATATATGAAGCCACGCTTATCGGTACCGATCCGGAAAACGACATTGCCGTTATAAAAATCGAGGCAGAAGGTTTGACAATAGCAACACTCGGCGATTCTGACACGCTGCAGGTAGGAGAGCTCGCCGTGGCGATCGGCAATCCTCTCGGTACACTCGGCGGTTCTGTGACTGACGGCATCATCAGCGCACTTGACCGTGAGATTACTATCGACGGCGAAACCATGCGCCTGCTGCAAACCAATGCGGCTGTCAATCCCGGCAACTCCGGAGGCGGACTCTTTAATGCAAAGGGAG
>CAKTAA010000082.1 GCA_934526185.1 uncultured Eubacteriales bacterium
CCTCAAGAGAAAGGCTTGTCCGGTTCAGCGTTACCGACTCAACCGGGACCGTATTGCGTACGGTTACGGTAATATAGTCGCTGCAGCCGCTTCCGTCGGTTGCGGTGGCATAAATTCTTGCTGTTCCGGCCGCCTTTGCATAGATGTACCCGTTTGCTGCATTTACGGTGGCAACATTTGTATTGCTGCTGTGCCAGGTCACGCAATTGCAGTCGGCATTGACCGGACAAATCTCGGCAGAAACAGCGTAATACCAATTTCCTTTTTTTATCGTAACGCTTTTCGGATAAACCGTGACGGAGCTTACACAAATCATAGTATTTCCTCCTTTTAAAACATCTTTTCGATAATAACCTGCTCGTTGCGGACCAGGTTGAGATTGAAGACGGTTGTCTTGCCCAGATCGTCCTCAATGGGATGACAGTCTCTGCCATACTGCCAGACGGCAATCTCGTTTCTCGTAAGACCAGACGGCGCGTACGGCATCCAGCTGTCGGGATGAATGAGGTGTGAGGTCGTAATGCCGTTGTATTCCTCTACGGCAGGGGCTGCTGCCCATATCAGGCACTTCTTGAAGATATCCCTGTCGCTCTGCATTCCGCGGCTGAATTCACGGTCAAAGGCAAATTTTGCATCAGTATTCGCCTTGAATCCGGGCGTATAGCCTGCGGCCATAAGGGCTTTGGCGAAGCCTCTCATAAAATCGCAGCTGACGGCCTCGTTCTCACCGATCTCAAGAAAGACAGCGGCTCCTTCGGGGATTCCGAGTTCAAAGGCGCGAAGATCAATCTTCTTTGCAAGGATCGTGCCCTGCTCCTCGGTCTGCTTTGCGCCTTCGTCGGCATAGATCGCCGCGATCTTGCAGCCCTTGCTGTGGAGAAAATCGATTTCCTCTTTGGTAAGACAATTTTCACCGGTAAGAAATCTTCCGTAGAAGTTCGGATAGATCTTGTTACGGACGATCCACTCAAACTCCTCGATGTTGTTTTGCAGAAGATCGTTTGCCTGGATTGCGGAATCGACGCCGAACAGGAGACGATTCACGGTTTTTGCCACTGCGGGCTCTGTGATGGAAGTCTTAGCGATATCCGCTTCGACGTTGATTGTTTTTGTTTTGTAAGTATTTCTACATGCCATAATTTAAACTCTCCTTTTTCTAAAATAAATTTGTTTTTTGTTTTTTTTCCTTGCGCCTGCGCGCATAGTAAAAATTTTAATGGCGATAATGCTTCCTGCGGAAGCTCCGGAGCTTCTGTTCAATTAGAAATCGTTTCGTATCTTTGCCGGCAGAGGATACGCGCTCTTTCTGTTCTTCGCTCGGAAGTTCCCGCGCCTGCTCCCTCCTTTCTCGCATGCAGTTTATCGCCTAACACGGACAACTGCTGTCCGGATTAAAACAAAAAATAAAAAATGGGAGATAAATAGAATGGCAGAGGAGCATAAAGAAGTATTGTAAAAATACTGACCTATGCCAAGTGAGCGGGAAATAAGAAAACTCTATGTGAATGGACGAACCATTTGCATAGAGTTTTTCTTTTTGCTTATTTCAATTTTTCATCGTCTGCAGGACACGCAGCCGTCACCGGAGGGGACGATCTTGGGGGCTTGGGGGGATATCCCTCAACAAGCGTTTGGACGGTACTATCCGGCCAAAAACGCAAAACATATACATGTTTGCATTGCTTGCCGAATTACTTTCGATTATTTTTTATTGAACATCTCAACTTCAATTTCATGATTCTCAACAACAGATTCAATAGTTGTTCTTATAGGTTCATAAATCGATATATCTTGATTTACTGCCTCAAAACTTACAGCTAGACTATACTTTGCCTTAAATAAGCTACCCCATCCCTTGTGACCGCGTACAGCAACACAAAACGCATCACTCAGTTGGTTAGATTTGATTATACACCAGTCTTTCTGTAGCGTCCCGTTTTTTCTTGAGTATCCGTCTGCAAAACCACGATTAGTTGCTTCGCCTAGTACCCAATCAAAATTACCATCATCCTCAATTACAGAGCCGGTTTCAAAAATTCGTTGAGCAAAAGTTTCTGCGCTTTCACCTATCCGACTACAGCACCAATCCAACCATGTAGATAAGTACCATTTGACATAGCGGCGAGTTCTACGAGGATTCGCGGCGTAAGACAATGTAATCTCAATCAAAATGTCGTAATCTTCACCAACTGAAGATAATTCTTCTGGAATTGGAATTTGGAAAATATGCGCTTCGTTATCTCCTAATTCCATAAGAACGGGAGTTATTAATGTTATTCTATACTCATCATTACTTGTTGCTCGGTGAACATCCGGTATACCATATCCAATATGCCTAAGCATAGAAACACAATCTTCTTTTGTAAGATCACTGGCTTTTTTAGGCCAGCGTGCAGACTGTGCAATAAGAGCCCTATATAACAATGCTGGGGCTTCAGGTAAGCTTTTCTCTATTTGAGTAGCAATATATGTAACTTTGGGTGCAGCAAATGATGTGCCTACTGCATCTCTTGCAAAAGCAGGACCTTGTGGTGATTTCCGAATCAACTCAGGGCATACTTCCGGCGGTGTCGATAATATAGGGGGATTACTACCTTTATTATACGCATGGGTCCCTCCGTACTCCACAACCTCCGGCTTTAATACGTCCCATATTCCTGGTCCAGAGCGAGAGAAGGATGAAACACAATCAGATTTACCCAAGGCAACTATATCGTCTGTTTCAAAATCAGTAGCTGATACAGAGCCAACCGTTAAAGCCTGCAGACTTTGAGCTGGATCAGATATTCTAAGCAACATATTTACGATTCTAGGAACTTCCCCAACATCTTGTGTGGTAGTTCTGGATTTTGCTATGAAATCACATTCGTCAAGCAATAAGACCACAGGTTCATTTTTGCAATAGTCAAAAACCATACGAAGGTTAGATGCGGATTCTCCAAAATACGAAGAGAGCAAGGAGTCAAATCTAACTTTCAGTAATGGTAACCCCAAATTCCAAGCAATTCTTTCTGCGCTCATAGTTTTTCCGCATCCTGGGGGACCATAAAGGAGCACTTTCCTTTTGGGAACAAGATTGTATTTTTTTAACCTCTCACGTGCAGCATATTCTTGCTCAATAGATAACAGCCGTTCTTCCACGCTTTCCGGTAAAACCATATGGTGTTTCAACTGTTCGCGTGGAATATAAGAAACCAACTGTGAATTATTACGTTTGCTTTTAGGCAATGAGGCCAATCCTGTTTCATTTCGTCGACTATCAAATAGAGTATATTTAGGTTTCTCTGTGATTGTTAACTTTTCTAATGAATCCGCCAGTACATTATGACCAAGTTTTCTTTCCTCTTGAATAATCGTAATAGCAATCTTTTTCAAGGAAACTATATCTTCTGTATATATAGCTTTAAAAAGCCGTTTATATAATTCTGCTTTCATAAAAAATCTCCCTCTTATTATATTTGCGGCAAAAGTAGGATCATGGCTTATTCACTCTATACTTCTGTTGTCTGGAGGAAGTTTTTTCAATCGGCTCTATATATGTACCAGTAGTATGCACATAATTTAGAAACAATGTACCTAATAATAACCTGTCACTGCGAGATATTCTGTTCCATTCATAGCCTTTAAACAAATCTCGTACGAGAAAAATTTCGTTATGATTTAAATGCTTTGTTTCATCTATAGCCTGAGTCAAAAGATCGTTTGCTGTTGCCATCACAAACCCTCCTTGTTGTAAACAATGTTGTCAATATCATAACACTTATAAACACAAAAGGCAATACTGACTTCTAACTACTTTCATCGGGTTAGCAAAACATATGATCTAACATCAAACATTCTCAAATAAATACCAACCGGATGTATCTTGACAAGAAACCTTCTATCCGATATAATAAATACATACTAATCGTATGTTAAAGAAAGGGGGAAGTTATGTGGCACGGAACAAATACCCTGAAGTGACCGTGGAAAAAATTCTTGATGTGGCCCAGCGGCTATTTTTAGAAAAAGGATATGACAACACCACCATTCAAGATATTGTAGATCATTTGGATGGCCTATCCAAAGGAGCCGTCTATCATCATTTCAAATCAAAAGAAGAAATTATGGACGCAGTAGGCGACCGGATGTTTTCTGCAAATAACCCCTTTGAGAAAGTTCGAAAGCGTTCAGATTTGAACGGTCTACAAAAGCTGCGTGAGGCCATCCGACTGAATCAATCGGATGAAGAACGGACCAGTATGACAATACAATCTATTCCTCTCACGAGGAATCCCCGGCTTCTGGTAGAGATGATTGAATCCAACTGGCGTATTCTAACCCCATATTATCAAGAGCTGCTGGAAGAAGGAAATAAGGATGGCTCTCTGCATACCGAGTATACCAAAGAAATTGCGGAACTAATGCCATTGCTCACCAGCTTATGGCTACTGCCATCTGTGTTTCCTGCGGATAAAGAGGGAATGAAGCACAAGTTCCGTTTTCTTGGTGATATGCTGGAGAAGATGGGAGTTCCCCTTATGGACGATTCTATCTATGCTTTGGTGGAAGAATTTTTTGAAAAAATGCCAGAAGAAAAATAAAGTTGCCGCAAGGCAATTTTATTTTAAAGATATACATTCATTCGACCGGTATTATATTGATGCCGTTTTTTCTTTAAAGCTATACATACCGTCGTATGGTATTGAAAGGAGTAAAGATGAAAGAAATCGTAATTTCTACAGACCGGATAACCAAAACCTTTTCCGGGAAAGAGGTTATCAGGGACTGCCGAATTTCAGTGGAACGAGGGACGGTCTACGGTTTTCTTGGTAAGAACGGAGCCGGAAAAACCACCATGTTCAAATTGCTGCTTGGTTTTCTCAAACCAACAGCCGGGACTGCTACTGTTCTCGGTATGGACAGTGTAAAAGAGAATGCCAAAATTCTAAAACATACCGGAAGTCTGATTGAAGCCCCTGTATTCTACGAACATTTATCGGCTACCGATAATTTGCTCCTCCATTTAGCCTATATGGGGCTTGAAAACATGGAGGTGGAGCCGGTGCTTGAGCGTGTAGGGCTTCCCGGCACAGGTACACAACCCGTCCGTGAATTTTCTTCGGGAATGCGTCAGCGTTTGGCAATAGCCCGCGCTATTGTTCATAAACCGGAGGTATTGATTTTAGACGAGCCGGTTAATGGACTTGACCCTGTGGGAATGAGAGAAATGCGCGTTCTGTTTCGCCAGCTTGTCGATCAAGACGGGATGACGATTCTGCTATCCAGCCATCTTTTATCCGAAGTGCAGCAAGTTACCGACCGTATCGGGGTGATTGCAAATGGAAGGCTTGTGCTGGAGGAGGATACCGAAGGAATCCGCCGAAATCATCCAGACGATATGGAAGATTATCTGATCGGCGTGATGGAAGGAGGGCAGCTCCATGAATAAACTCATATCTTTGGAAGTTAAGCGAAACCGCCTGCGTCCTTACCATATTGCAGTGCTGATCGGTGGTTTTACCCTGTTGGCTTTTCACTATTTTATGGCTGCGATTCCTCTTATCGACCCAACGGAAGCCGACATTGCAATGTTTTCTTCTTATGACTTTCTGATTAACTTAAATCATCTTGTAAGTATGGCTATATTTGGGATTTTAGGTGCGGTGATGGGGACGCGATTTGTCATAGCGGAATATAGCGGAGCAAAGGCAATTTTATTATTCTCCTATCCGATCCGCCGAAAAAAGATGATGGGCGCAAAGCTATGGCTGGTTTTTTGCTATCCTGTTGCCGCCATGCTGCTGTGTGGAATTGTGATAGGCAGTGTGTTCTTCGTTACCGAGAACTTGTTCCCCCTTATGTGCGACCATCTCACATGGGAAACGATAGGATGGGCTTTTCTTTCCCTCCTGTTCCATTCTCTTTTGGCTGGTGCTGTGGCACTTTTGTCGATATGGATTGGATTTCTGAAAAAATCTATTCCCGTAACGATTGTAGCGGCGGTCATTGCTGTAACAATCCTATGTCAAGTGCTCTCGGCAGCTTTCTCTTTCCGTCCAGTGCTTTTTATTCTGTTGGGCGTTGCAGTAATCCTCGTAATGGTAGCTGTGAGAAGTCTGTTTTATCAAGTAGAAAGTATGGAAGTGTAAGCAATGATGGAAAAAGAATTTAATCAAAAGGTCGAGAACATGGCTACACCGTTTGATTCGTATTCAGGAGGAAAAAATGAAGCAGAAACTTTTTACCCGTAATTTTACTTTTTTGATTTTAGGGCAGATTAGCTCCCTGATTGGAAATTACACGCTAAAATTCGCCCTATCCATGTATGTATTGGAGCAAACCGGATCAGCTTCTATTTTTGCAGGGCTGTTGGCACTGGCTATGCTCCCTACGATTTTGCTGTCTCCTTTTGGCGGAATCCTCGCAGACCGGGCAAACCGCCGCAATATCATGGTCGCGCTGGATACTCTTTCCGGGCTGTCTGTACTGATTGCCAGCTTTGCTATGGCACTCGGACAGGATATTTTCGTCATCGGCGCCTTGCTGATTATTTTGTCGGTATTGGGTGCTTTTGAATCACCCACCGTGCAAGCCTGTGTCCCGCAAATGCTATCCGGAGATAACATCGTAAAAGGGAATGCTGTCGTCAATCAGGTGGCTTCTGTTGCTTCCTTGATTACCCCGTTTTTGGGCAGTGTATTTTATACCGCATTTGGAATCCGTCCGGTATTTTATGCTGCGGTAGTATGCTTCTTTGTAACTGCACTGCTTGAATGCTTTATCCGGCTGGATTACAAAAAGCCCGAACAAAAAATGGGGATTGGCGCAATCATCAAAGAAGATTTCTCTGTCAGTATGCACTTTTTGCGCCGGGAACAGCCCGGTATTATGAAACTTCTTCTGCTGGCAGCGGCCGTGAGCCTGTTTGTAGCGGGCACTGCTGTGGTAGGCTTTCCCTATTTGGTACGTACCGTGTTGGGACTTTCAGCAACTCATTATGGCATTGCGGAAAGTGCCATGGGTGTTGCGTCTATTTTGGGAAGTCTGTGCGTCGTGGTATTAGCGAAAAAGCTGCGGGTGCGCCATCTTGCCATAGTTTTAGTATCCTTTGGGATCTGCCTCATTCCGTGCGGTATTACTTTCCTGCTGCCGATAAGTACTTTTACCCGTTATCTGATTTTGCTCATCATGTTTTGTGCTTGCCAGCTTGGATGTAGTTTGTTTTCCACTTATGCCATTTCCATCATACAGGAACGAACACCGGATCATCTGATGGGCAAGGTGATGTCCTATGTATTTACGCTCTCTATGTGTGCGCAACCGATAGGACAGATTGTTTACGGAGCCTTGTTCGACCAGTTTGTGGGCAGCGCCTATTGGGTACTAATTCCAAGCGGTTTTATTGTGTGTTTGATCGGACTGGCTTCCACCGGATTTTTTACGAAGTTTGAAAAGCAAGCTTCTACACTAGTTGAAAAAGAAACCATTTGAAGGAGGTGGTGACAAGATGGGAAATTAGCCGTACTGGACTTGGAGGAATCCGGCGGGCAGATTGGTGAAAAGCTGTTTGCCCTGCTTTCTCCCAAGCAAAAGAAGGAACTGGCTCAATTTATCCATGACTATGAGGCCGGTAATATTCCTGCTTCTGTCCCATACGCCATCATCTTTCAAGAACAGCAAAACACGCCGGACCAACCCCTAACAGAAATCCGGGAAGGTGATTTGTACTTCTGCTTGGAGCAGCGCCTTGTCACTGTGCGGGGCCAGGTAATCCCGCTGACGGTCAAGGAATTTGACATTTTCTCGTTGCTCATCCAGCACCCTGGACGTGTGTACTCCTATGAAGTGATTCTGGACTTGGTCTGGCAGGAGGACTACAGTTACTATTCCCGCAAAGCGGTCAACAACCATATCAGCAACCTGCGACGGAAAATAAAGATAGCGCCGGATGTGCCGGACTATGTGAAAAGCGTCTATGGCGTGGGCTATAAATTTGAAATCTGAGGAATGCCATCATGGCTTGAAACGGCCATGAGGGTATTTTTTTGCGAAAATACCTATAAAAATACCCTTCAAAATGTCACGACTAATAGAAGGATATTTTTTGAGTTTTTCTGTTTAGACAGCAACTATTCCCCGAAAAATGAACAGATATATGAAAGGGTATTTTTGACCGTCCGAAAGGAGGTGATAGAAATCAAAGAGAAAATCCCCGTGATGACCTACTCCCAATACCGCAGAGCAAGAAAACTGGTCCATCAGTGCTGCAACTATGAGAGCGGGAACTGCCTTGCCCTTGACGCTGGAGAAGAATGTGTGTGCGTGCAAAGCATTTCCTACTCTCTGCTATGTAGGTGGTTCCGTTCTGCTGTCCTGCCTTTAGATGAACCTTTGGCGACTGCTTTGCTTCATCGGAAAGAACATAAACGGTGCGCTGTCTGCGGCCAACCCTTTCCTCCCGGTTCCAACCGGGCAAAATACTGCAAGTCCTGTGCCGCCATCGTTCACCGCAGGCAGAAAACAACCAGCGACCGGAAAAGGCATGCTACCTGCGGACAATTAGAGACGAAAAAGCCTTGATTCTGCGGGCTTTGCAAGCGCCGGTCAACGGGATAGAGGGATAAATCCCTTATGCCCGCCCAGAACGAGCTTCTAATTGTCCGCACAGGCGCCTGACCTAAACGGGATTTCCCCGGACAGGCAGCAGGCTAAGTACATATAGGTTCCCGCTTCATTTTGTCTGCCTAAACGGGAATATTCAGGATTGGTTTTTCAGAACATGGCAAAGCTGACACTCTGGAACGCCCATATTCTACATTTCAGTCCGTGGTTTTCCTGCCTCTCTGACAGCCCGGATTTAGACGGTAGTTAATAAAAAAGAGTTAAATACAAAATAGTCAATATCAATCAATCTATCATAGCGATGGATGGATAGGAAGGAGAATTTATGATTCCATACAAAACAGATACCGATATTTCGTCTTACATCATTTTCCCCCGTTTTCTTATCCCCCTAGACTTATCCAATGACGCCAAGGTGCTGTACGTCCTACTTTTGGACCGGGCGGGGATTTCCAGGAAGAAAGGATACATCGAAGCGGATGGGACTATCCGCCTGTACTTCACTGTGGAGGATGCCAAAGCGAAACTTCGCCGAAGCAGGCAGGTGGCAACACGGGCGTTTCACGAACTGGAATCCTGCGGTTTGATCTTCCGCCGGAAACAGGGCCTTGGCAGACCGGCTGTGATCACCTTGAATCTGCCGGCTGGCGAAAAGAGAGGCGCCAATGATTGATGAACAAAAGCTGTATGAGCTGCTGAAAGACTTTGACCTTGGCG
>CAKTAA010000083.1 GCA_934526185.1 uncultured Eubacteriales bacterium
CCTGGTTTGTGTACGAAAATTCATTTGGAATCCGAGCAATCTTATTTCGGCTTTCGGCAATAACAATTTGGTTCACAGTTTTGTTTATTGTTCGGGATGGCAATGATTTCATCCAACAGATAACATCGATTTCTGTTATAGGGTCAAGTTTAATAAATAAAATTCTTTCTTCCATTATCTTTTGTTCCTTTCTTGTTTTATGGTGTTTTGCATTTCAAAAAATGCATTCAAGCCCTCTTTTTCTACGAGCCTACTTTTTTCGCTACTGGCGTCCAGAGAATTTCTTTTTTCGTTCACACGGTTGATCACTTGGTCAAATATCGCCTTAACATCTGTGGACGAAAAAAATTTCTTGAATTCAGTTTCCAAATTCTTTCTAATGCATTTTTTAATCTCCGTTTTTATATAGGAGGTGAGGTTGCCTTTTTGGCATCCGAACTTCTCGCAAAACTTTTGAACCAGTTCTTCGGGCAGAGAAATTTTGGTATGCACATCTTCGATGACCGGCTCGATTTTAAAATTCATAAAGATTTCAGCAACCTCATCTTTTAGCGACTCGGTCATTATAATAACAACCAATTTGCTAAAGATGCCTTGGGGCAGAGATTTTTTGAACGCGATTATTTCGGGTTCATTTGGTGTTAGCACAACATGATATTTCTTTTTCATTGTTGTAGCATCCTTTCTTTTTTTATTTTTTTTTGCGCTAAAGGCGTTTATTTGCCGACTCAAACAAATTTCTAAAGCACATACAACTTACATAACCTAATTTTCTCATTTCAAGAAAACATTAATTTTTGCAAATTTTAAGAATTTTTGGTAAAAACTTCTTGATTTTAAGGCGAAAAAGTTAAAAATTCTTTATTTTTTCTTGCAGATTAATGCCTTAATAAGAAATTTTATTTATAAAATTTCTATAGTGAATGTTAAAAAGTTCAAATGTTCAGTTCAAGAAAACATTAACGGTCTGCACCCGTTTGGGCACAGACCGTTGCTTTATGGGAATATATTTTTGGTTGATTGTCCCTTTTTTATGATGATGATTTACGTTTTGCAATGATAAGATGATACTCATTTGCCGATGCTAATCATAGATTATTTTAGATTAATAGAAGATTAATTTAAGGGAAAACTATCATTTTCTAATGAGTCGTTCACTTACATTTCGAGAGAATAAATGACCGTCATTTCGGGCGATTCGATTTACGATGATTTATATTTAGAGATTATAAAAGATGACTGTCCCTTTGGGATGCTTAGATTGCTGACCCTCTTGTCAACCTCAAAATGAAAATAATTTCTTTGTCATCTGTAACTGAAAGCATGATGCTCTTAAAACTAAAAAGAAAGTGAATCTATAAAAAACAGAGCATCATTTTTTCCCTCTCAAAATGTTTAAAATACAAAAACGAGAGGCGCAAAAAACTCTCAAACTCTAATCATCACGAACTGTTAATCATCTCTATAGATTTTATACTTATGGTCATAGAAAAACGAAAATTAATGATTTTAAATGATTTAATAGGGAAAAAACTATTTTTGATAGAAAAACAGCGTTACCATACACGATATGTACTGTTTATGATTCGAAATCATAAATTGCCCTATAAGGGAGAGGATATTTTCCAAAAATGGATTTGACGTTTATTAGGTACTTTTAAATTTAAGCCTGCCAAAATTATAAAAGTTGGAATGGTCTCATCTGAATTGTATATTCAGCACATATTAACAGGGGACATTGATTTGTTATATCCGACTATGCTTATTGGTGTCATACCAATGTTGCATTAGAGATTAATGTAAGGGGACATTCAGTTGTTATATACAGTAATTGGTACAGTATCATCTACTTGTTATATTAAGACTTTTATTTTGGTATCATTCGTTAGTTGCATGGGCGTTCACAAAAATATTGGTACTATCTGATTGTTGCATTACAGATTAAATTTTAAGAGGACATCGTATTTTTATATTTATATTTTTAGTTTTAACAGCACTTATCTTTGGATAGGTGCTGTTAATGTTTTCTTGAAATGGCTCAAACACCTTTTCATATTTATATCATGAATTTTAAAACTTAAATTTGAACCGCCATAGAATTTGAGGCGAAATTCATTATTAATTTATGAAATATGAAAGGAGGATGTGCAATGGATAAAAAGTATTATGAGGATAAAATGTGTGAAATTTTAGATCGTGAGGTTAATACCGATGAGGATTGTATTCGACAGGTGGATGAACTTATGATGCTAGATGCGCAATATCTGTTGAGCAATATCTAATGAAAAGATAATTTCACAGAATTAATTGGTCAAATCTATTGGCGGTAGATTTGATTTGAAAATAAAGAAGGAGAAGTTCAAATCGCAAAGTCGAGAAGCATTTGTCTGAAAGACGCAGCGCAGGAAGAATAGGAGTGAAGTTTGTCGAAAGGCACATTTTCGTTAATAAAGTGAGTTCAATGAATTGGTAAATGCTGTATAAATGTTTTTCGCAAGGTAAAAAATAGATTATGAAAGGAATGGCAAGTTATGTTAAATTATTTTGATTTAATAAACTTAAAAACTGCTGCTATTGCCGATTATTCTAAAGATAGCCTTGTTGATTTGCGTGACGTGAAGATAGACTCGGGCAAATCAGTGCCCGAAAAGATGAATGAATATTTTGAGCAAATTAAAAACCCTTATCTTTTCAAAGTCGGCGATGTAAGAGTGAAGGTAAGTTTCGGCGGAGACCGCAGTTTTACCGATGCACTTGGAGCAGTAATTTCAAATGGTGCAAATTACCAAACTAATTTGGGTTGATTTAAAACAGAAGGTATGGTATACTACGGTTGTGTAGAAAAACGGCCATACCTTCATATTAAAAAATATGGAGGCTAAAGCTTTATGGCAAATTCTAAATATGCAGAAATTTTAGAGCAGTCCTCCGTACCAAATAAGGTTTGGAATACTGCTCTTTATCTTCGTCTTTCCCGTGATGACGGAACTGAGACGGAGAGTAACTCGATTGCGTCGCAACGAGAAATTTTAAAAGAATATCTAAAACACTGTCCTGATATGGAACTCGTCGAGATTTATTCTGATGACGGTTACAGCGGTACAAATTTTGACCGTCCTGATTTTATCAGAATGATGGAGGACGTTTATTCCGGTAAAATCAACTGCATCGTTGTAAAGGATCTTTCGCGTTTTGGACGAAACTATATTGAGATAGGTAATTATCTCGACAATGTTTTTGTTCGTCAGCGTGTGCGATTTGTCGCGATAAACAATAATTACGATAATTTAAGCACGGGTAATAATGTAGTTAGCAATTTGCTGACTTTAAGTATTACCAACGTTACAAACGAATCTCAGGCGGCGAGTACGTCTGTTAACGTGCGGGGTACGCTGAATTTAAGACGTCAGCAAGGTAAGTTTATCGGTTCTTTTCCGACCTACGGATACCTAAAAGATCCGGATGATAAACATCATCTTATTATTGATGAGGAAACAGCACCGATAGTGCGAATGATTTTTGAACGCTTTATTGCGGGCGAAAGTATAATAGGTATTACTAAAGACCTGAACGAAATGGGTATACCAAATCCGTCAATGTATAAAAAACAAAAGGGACTAAACTACAAGCATCCGTCAGGCAGAAGCAATGACGGTTTATGGCCTGATAGTTCGGTGCGCCGAATTTTGCAAAACCGTATGTATGTTGGCGATATGGTGCAAGGTAGAAATACTACCTATAGTTATAAAATTAAGCAATGCCGTGCAATCCCGAAAGATGAGTGGATTATTGTTGAAGGTACTCACGAGCCAATCATTAGCCAAGAGACCTTTGACAATGCACAGGCTCTTTTTAACAAGCATATTCGAAAGAGTCCCAAGAAAAACAGTGTTGATTTGTTTTCGGGACTTGTAAGATGTGCCGACTGCAAGCGTGTAATGAACAAAAAAACCAACCAGCACTCGTATGGAACTTATCACTATTATCGTTGTGTTACGGCTCGGAAACTTAAAAAATCGGCATGTACCAATCACACCATCCGCATTGATAAGTTGGAAGAGGTTGTTCTTTTGACTATTCAAAATATGATTAATACTGCGATAAATATGGGCGATATGCTTGAATTAATAAATAATAACGCTAAGAGGAAAAAGGAATCAGGTCATATTCAAAAAGCATTGAATTCGCAAGTTGCTGAACGAGAGAAGTTAGTAGCAATGATTGCCGACCTTTATCCCGATTGGAAAAGTGGTGTTATTACTCAAGATGAGTACCAGGTGCTAAAAGAACGCTTGAATGAGAAATTGAGTGTTCTGGACGAAAAAATTGCTTCACTCAATAAATCGGCAGAGGAGTTCAAAAACGGTATTACCGAAGAGAACGACTTTGTAGCACATTTTAAGAAGTACGGTAACATTGAGGCTTTAACAAGACCGTTGCTTACCGAACTTGTGCAAGAAATTTTCGTACACGAGGGCGGAGACATTGAGGTTGTGTTCAAATTTCAAGATGCTTATGAACAGGCAGTTGAATATATCGAACTCAACAAGCAACTTATCGAACCAGAAAAGCCAGACAAAAAGAAAAAATCGGCGTAAAGTTAAAGCGTGTGTCATTTTGGCACACGCTTTTATCTATCTGAAATATTTACCATATACTTCGTTAATGGTTTCGATGTATACTATAAAGGATGGGTGATTGTGATCATTTCTTCTTAGGTACATATTTTTCTTTTCAAGATAAATTTTCCTTACCTCAAGCCAACAATCATTATTTTTAAGTGTTTTAACCTTTCGCGTTAAGTCTTTCGAGTGAGGTGTTTCATTCCAAAACCACTTATCATTATATGTAAACCCTGTTTTTTCGTGGATTAATCTATGCCAAACATTATATTTATCCTCATGTGTAATGGCGAGGTCAATACTGAATCTAGTAGGATTACCTTGGGTGAAATATATTTCACCGGAAGTCAGAACAGATTTCGAATCATGACAGTCATCTAATTCATTCCTATCTAATACGATATTATACTGTTCACGAATATACTCCTTTATTGTTTCACCGTCATTAATGTTAATGCCACAGCATTTAAGGATGCACAAGTTATAGTCGAGATCTATCGGTTCATTTGCATTTTGAGTTATGAGATTCTTTGCACCGCTACCAACCAAATGGATATCGACCTGCATAACCGAGTCATTATTGATTTGTTGTTTGAGTTGATTCATAATGTCTGAACAAAGATTTTTCATTCTTCCTAAAAACTCTTTGTCCTTGATGTAATGATACATAAACTTTTCTCCTTCTTTGCCCATACCAACCCATTTAACATCGTGGTTAAATCGTTATAGTATAATCAATAGGGTGCCAATAGTCAAGAACTTTTTTAATATTATAGCAAAAAACTGGCGTATGGTCTACCTTTCACATCTACCTACCCATAGCAGCACCCATAAATAAAGTCTCGGAAACCGCATAAACAAAGGGAAAAATAAATTTCAAAAAAATTATGGTGTTCTCTTGACATTTTCCCCAGCTGCTGTCGATACGTTAATCAGGTATTTCCGTTCATCGGGGAAGCAGCCGGATGATTTTGATTTGATTGTCACGGGAGATTTGGGCGCGACCGGACATGATATCGCTCTGGAAATGATGCATGCAATGGGGTACAATTTAAGCAAAAATTACAACGACTGCGGACTTTTGTTATACAGCAATACGCATCAGGATACGCACAGCGGCGGTTCCGGCTGCGGGTGCAGCGCCTCGGTATTGTGCGGACATATTTTGAATAAATTCCGAAGCGGGGCATTAAGAGATGTGCTGTTCATCGGTACGGGTGCTTTGATGAGTCCCGGCAGCCTGCTGCAGGGATTGAGTATTCCCGGAATTGCGCATCTTGTACGGATTACCCAAAACAGACTTAGCTGAAAGGAGAACACAGATGAATTGGGTATATACTTTTATCATAGGCGGCGTCCTATGCGTAATAGCCCAGATACTGATTGATAAGACCAAGATGACACCGGCGAGAATATTGGTGCTTTATGTAACCGCCGGTGTCATCTTAACGGCGTTTGGCTGGTATCAGCCGTTGGTTGATCTGGCAGGATGCGGTGCAACAACGCCTTTAACAGGCTTTGGGTATTCACTAGCGAAGGGAGTCGAGAAAGCGGTTGAGGAAAGAGGACTGATAGGCGCATTGACCGGCGGGCTGACGGGAGCCGCAGGCGGTATTGCTGCAGCCGTTACTTTTGGATACTTGACGGCTTTATTATTCCGAAGCAAACCGAAATAATCAAATAAAGAATTAACGGAAATAATTGCAGTAAGAGCATCAGTTGCAGCATTCAGAAACTGTGGGGCGATGTCCTCCGTTTTCTTTTGAAAAAAAAACAGGCGATGGAACAAATCTTATTTGTTCCATCGCCCTCTGCTATTGTATTCAGATTCCGTTTTGCCTTCTGACTTCATTCAAGAGACGAAGAGCATTGTCACGGAAAATATTATCAATTTCCTTTCGCGTCAGATGCATACGTTCTGCTGCATCCCGAAAAGCCTTGATTTCCTCGTACATAAAAAATGTAATGGTTTCCGCTTCCTTTTCTGTGCATTCCCGCATGTGGCTTTCCCCTGTAAGATCTCCGTACATATGAGGAGGCACAATGTTGATATAGGAACCGTTTTCAACGATTCTGTGTGTACGCAGCCGAAGAATAGGAAGATCGCTGCCAAACATGATGTGATCATTCGGCACAGCGTCAAACAGGCGGCAGAACACATCTGCATTGCAGTTGGCGCTGATATCGAAATATAAGCCTCGCGCGATCGAAGGCTTGAGTACTTCGAAAGCATCTCCGATGTCTTCCAGCGCATAAGCGCGTCCGACATGGGCGATGATCAGCTTTATGTCAGGATAATGTTCTGTAATTTCATTTATCTGCTTCAAATTCAGCGGATCACGAAGCCGCTGTGCACGGGGAATATGAAGCATTACCGTCATTTTTTTCGCATTGATGACTTCCAGATGCTTGTGCGGCAGAAAATCATAGATACAGATATCGTTGACCGGGATGTTCTGCGGAGACATGCCGAGATATGGCTTACAGCCTAAATAGTCTCCTGTATCCAGATAGGATTTCAGTTCGTCGGCACTCCATTCCGGATTCAGGAAAAGCAGTGCAGGATATCCCTCCTGCTTAGCGCATTCAGCTACATAGCCGTTACATAGAGGGAAATTATCGCCGTGGTTCAGATATGAAAACATAAGCGGCGTAACTTTTTTGCCGGGGAACATCAAACGGTAGGTTTCCTTCAGATCTTCAATGGAATTGTCAGCAGCGACAAGATCCGGCCAGGAGGTATTTCGAGATTCTTGCTTTGCCTTACTGTCAATCATGTCAAGACGATAGACGTGCGTGTGAAAATCGACAAGTTCATCCGGCATAAAATCTTTCAGATAAGTTTCGTAAAACCATGTATCGTAAGGGGTAACCGCAAACAGCGGTTGATTTACATTTCTCATACTAGTATCCTTTCTGAAACGGGGAGGGAAAACGGCATAGTTTATTCATGCCGTTCGGACCATTCAAGTGAGATAACTGCTTCAGCGTTTCTTTTAAATGTTTCAAAACCTTTTTGATACAGCTCGTGTGTTTGAGCGTTGGGCATTACGGTAGAGTAACGCTGCGCAAAGCTTTGGTATCCGGAGGCAGGAGAGCCGAACAGACCGACACCGCATCCGGCAAGAATGGCCGCACCCATGCATGCGGTATCACTTACACCGGGAATCACTACGGATTTGCCGGTGATATCTGCTATGATCTGCGTCCAAAGCCGGCTTCTTGAAGCACCGCCGAGCATATGAAGCTGTGCATCAGGGTGCCCCCCACTCAGCCTTTCCTTTGCCTCAAGAATCCAGTTTACCTGATATCCGATGGCTTCCATGACCGCACGCGCCATGTGGAAACGGTTGTGCGCCAGATCCAGTCCGACAAAAGCGCCTTTGGCCGCCGCGTTAACACGCGGGGAAGGGGAACCGGTAAAATACGGATAAAAATACAATCCGTCTGCCCCGGGAAGAATATCTGCTGCACCCTCGTCCAGTTCAGCAAATGTCATTTTCTGCCCGTCTGACGTCAAAACACTATTTCGCAGCCATTCTAAACAGACACCTCCGCTCGAAATAGAGGCAATGGATCCATATTTACCTGCAACCGGATGTATACTTTGTGAAAAAGTCGCATTATTGTCATAGCAGAGACTGCTGCCAACATATAGGACAACCCATGCGGTTCCGGTCGCAAGGATACAGTCCCCGTCGTCCAGAGCACCCGCACCGACAGCAACGCAGTATTGATCATGTCCGCCGGCAACAACCGGCGTACCGACGGCAAGTCCGGTCTGTTCAGCCGCTTCGGATTTAAGCTTTCCGGCACATGTACCGGATAACTGTACGCCTGCTAGTCTGTCTTCTGATAGGTCAAGCAAATTCAAAATCTTATCGTCATAGCGCATGGTGTTGATATTGAACAGATTGGTAATACCGGCACTTGAGGGATCTATTACAGGCTTTCCGGTCAGCCGCATAATGATAAAATCAATTGCTGACAGGAAATAAGCGCCCTTTTCGAAGGTGCTTCGTTCATTGTCCCTCAGCCATTGGATATAATTTGCATTGAGGCCGTTTCCGAGACTCCAGCCGGTTGTTTTATAGAAATAATTCTGAGGAAGCTGCTTCTGAAACCACGCATGCTGTTGCTCCCCTCTTCCGTCGAGCCAGACAATGGCAGGGCGCAGCGGCGTTCCATCCTTGTCTGTTACGACAAGGCTTCCTCCCTGAGAGGAAAAACCGATGGCTGCTACACGCGACGGATCCTCCAGATCTTTGACGCATTCATGAATGACAAAGATAACAGCTTCATACCATTCTTCTGCGTTTTGCTCTGCGTAAAACGCCTGACTGCTGCTGGTTTCATACCCGCAATACGCACTGTTGAGAACTGTTCCGGCGCTGTCGGTCAAAATTCCCTTTGTTCCTGTTGTGCCAATGTCGATGCCAAGCAATAATTGTTCCTGCATTCGGTTAAACTCCTTTTCGGATAAAAGTCATCTTAAATAAAATTTATAGCTGCATATTTCCTCGGAAATATATTTATTCGCCGATTTCCGAGAGATAAACAATCCGACCGCCCTCGTCGCGGCTTCTGATACCTGCTATGATCAGCTTCATCAGTTCCACGGTCTGTGAAAAAGGAAAGGGTTCTTCTCCGGTTCTGAGCCAGTGTACAAAAAGATCGAGCTGTTTTTTAAAAG
>CAKTAA010000084.1 GCA_934526185.1 uncultured Eubacteriales bacterium
ACTGTATCAGACCGAAAGAACTAGATTTACTTTTGTAAATCTAGTTCTTTCATTTGTCAGCTTAAGCAAAAATAAAGTACCGGCTTAGCCGGTGAGAATAAAAAGATTTAGCCTTCAGTGTAGAACGAAGCGAATGAGAGTAATCGATTCGCCCCAAGTGTGTGACTATAGAGAAACGACTGCTTTAGCAGTTGCAGTGCATGTGATGCAAATAACAATTTTTCAGCGTCTCTTAAGAGGCAAGTCGGCATTGTGCCCTTCTAGGGCTGGTGTATACTACGCGTTCTACGTGTGGTTTTGATCTTGTCGGCTTTAGAGGCTTAAAACCATGGGTTCTGCTGTGGTGGGGGATGCTTTTGCAAGGACAGAAGAAATGGCTGGAGATGCAATCTACTCGTTTACATGATATATTTATTTGATCCCCCTTTTCAGAGGCTTACACAGCAGGCAAACAGCGGAAAGGAAGGTAAATTTGGAGACAGTTGCTGAGAAGAAACAGAAAAAAACGGCAAAGATATTGTTTATATCTGTCATTGAAAACGGGATGAAGATTTTTGAAGAAATTGGAATAAGCTATCTTACCGCTTTTTTACGGGAAAAGGGATATGATGTGGAGCTGATGTCAGAGGGTGATAAGGCCGACATTAACCGGATTGAAAGTCTCAACCCGTATATGATAGGATTTCCCCTTTACGACAATTCCAAAGAAAAAGTGTATCGGATCATTAAAAGCATCAAGGAAAAGTTACCGAATACCCTGATTTCTGTTGGAGGTTATGCGGCAACATTTCAGGGAAGTAAAATCCTCGAAGAACTGGAGGATATCGACTTTTTGGTTAAGGGCGAAGGGGAATTGCCCTATTGGGAACTACTCGACGCCCTGAAAGCGGGCGCGGGTTTAAGTCACATAAAAGGGCTTGTTTACCGCTCTGGTGGACAAATTATCGACAACGGAGGGGAACAATTTATAAAAGATATTAACACCTTGCCTTGGCCTGCTCGGGACCTGCTCGAGCAGAATGGATATAGTAGCGTATTAATTTCTTCTTCACGTGGCTGCACCGGCAACTGTAGTTTTTGCGTATCAAAAAAGTTTTGGAAAAAGTGGCGCGGCAGAAATGTTTCCGATGTGATCGATGAAGTGGCCTACATTCAGAATAGGTTTCACAATGATTCCTTCTTCTTTATTGACTGCAGCTTTGAAGATCCCGGCACTTCATATGAACGGGTGAGAGAAATTGCAGAAACTATCCTGCAAAGGAAGCTCAAAATCCATTACATTGTATTTTTAAGAGCGGAATTTCAAAGAATTGCGGATGAAGCATTGATGACTCTGCTTCTGGAGTCGGGTCTGTGCGGTGTACTAGTTGGGGTGGAGGCTGCAAATGAAGATGACCTAAGATTATACAACAAACGCGCGGCATTGGAAGATAACACTAGGGCAATCGAGCTTTTCCAACGCTATAATCTGCACTGTGAAATTGGTTTCATTTCTTTCAATCCCTATTCTACTTACCAAAGTCTGTATAAAAATATCAGTTTTCTGGAGAAATATGGTCTAGCGTATAATATGAATTATATTGCAAGCGCTTATGGAATGAATAGCGGATGCCCTTTGAACCAAAAGATTATCGACGATGGTCTTTTAACAGAGAGACGCGACAGCCGATTTAACTATTCCTTTGTGCATAAGGAGATTAACCAACTTGCGGAATATATTTATAATTATATAATACCGCTGCACGATAAAACCGGCCATGTATTTATGAAGCTACATGAATACACGGCCACTTTCGGGTATTGGAAAACAATTTATAAAGAAAAAGATCAGAAACTGTATTCGATCATTAAAACTGCCGATGCTCAGTTAAACGATTTGATTGGCAGGCTGAATTCAAATAATGCCGCTTGGTTCAAGGAGTTGTTGGAACTTACAAAGCATTGGGACCTAACGGTGGCTGACAAGATATCCGAAACATATTTAAGCGAAACATTCGTTATGCAAATGGGCGCCGACTTTATGAATATAAAAAGAAAATGTCATTTAAAAATGGAGCGGTTCGGATTTGATCTGAATAATGCTCCTTTTTTTTAAACAGGAAGGGAATCTTAAAATGTCTGCTGTACGAAAGTGCGATGATTACCAAATGATGAAGCTCTTTTATCATTCACTCGTTGACAAAAAAAATATATTTTATATTTATTTTACCTCTGATTTATTATATTGGCTTGACAAATCCCTTGAGCTGATTCCTGATTCTGTCAATGTCGTTCTGATTGGAGCCGGATTGGATGACAATGAACAGGTGTGGGTCAGGAACCGTGCCGAGCACCCGTTTATCCTCTTGTCGCAATACCACACAGACAGAGATATCTGGGAATATTTATTTCGGCTGAATAAATATAATTTCGGCTGGATTGACGTGGACTGTTTTGTATTTGAGCCTAACTTGTTCCTTGAGATGACAAAGCTGAAACAGAACGAATCGGCGAATTGTGTTTGGTCTGATAAAAAATCGGGTTGTGATTATGAATTCCTGAATACCTATTTTTTATTTCTGAATGTGGATTGTATCAAGAAGGTCAAGGAATCAAAAGTTTATGTCAGCCCGCACGGGTACCGGGATGCTAGGGTCAAAGATATCCGCGATTTAAAGTCGCGCACGATTACCTCAAAGCAAAAAAAATTATTGTACCGGATAATACCAAAGGAAATTTATTTGTCCAGTACGGAGGAAAGTAGTTCTTCTTTGCTGCGCTTTGATACATTGCAGCTTTACCAGGTGATTGCCGATGCACTTGGCTTTCATTTGAATAAAATCAGAAACTACTGCGGGGAAGCCAGCGCCCCGAGCTATTTATCAAACGATGCCATTCATATTGGAGCCTCTGTCCACGTTTTGGATATAAACTTTAAAAATCAATGTGAAGTGGAAAAAGGCAAGCTTCTGCTTCAGTTTGCTTACCACCTATTGGCACAAAATATTTCCCGGCTTCCGGAACGGTATAAATATCGCCTGAAAGCGTTTCGATACAGGCTACAATCCATGGGAATCAGTAGCGGCAGTGTAGAAAGCAATTTGGTTCATCATTTAAGAGAAAATGGCATAAACGAGAATGTTATCCTGAGATTAATGAAGTAAAAGCGATTGCTGTACTTTGGGAAAGGATGCGATTTTCGAAACATATGAAAAAGGTACTGCCCGTTTCTTTTGAAACGGATATTATGACACAATGCGATTTATTTCAATATCTATGTATTGCCCAAATGTGCGGGAAAAATTATTATCATTGGTCCCTGACTCATTTTACGTTCGGACTGAATGAAAACCATATGTTCCAATTTTATCTCAATAAAAATGTCTCTCTGTTTTACCGGCCTGTATTGGATATTGAAATAGTTTCTCTCAACGGCATATGCCGGCCGGAGGATTATGTCGCCTATTTAAAAAATTGTATTTTAAGGGATTATTACATCATTTTATACTCGGATATGAATGATGTTGATATCACAAAGGTACGTGCGGTCGGCGACATCAAAATAAATCAAATACTCATTATGGGGTACGATGATAGTGAGGGCGTTTTTTACACCCCTATGCTGGATATCAACAACGGTAAATATAAATGCTGCAAGATCCCTTACCACTCCATGCGGCGGTCTTATCTGACATTGCAATATATCTTTAGGGCGAATGCAGATGCGAAGGAAGACGAAGAGGGGGCAAAGATGATCCCTGATTATCAAAGCATCCACCTCGTCTTACCGGTGTCAAAGTCCTGTCCACCTCCTACCCTGGAAGAGATGACTTCTGTTTTAATCAACGATTTGAACGGTGTAAACCCCGATCAACCAGAAATTTATGGAGCTAATTTTAAAAAACCCCTGCAGACCGGCCTGCCAGCGGTTGAATTATATGTTGATTTTCTAAAAAAGTCCCCAAAGGACTGTGTGGATATCCGTTGGATGACAAATATTTCTCAATCTTTGGGAAGGCTGCACGAATATGGTGCCTTATTGCTTAAAAGATTAAAATATTACGTGCCTCGGTTTGTCTCCTCAACCGAAAAAAAGCTTTTATATTTTGAAAAATCGATTGAAAAACTTAACAATTGTTATGCGTTGGCGTATAAGTCGATATATCTAAATCAATATGATGTGATAGGACGAATTATAAAATATCTGTATGAGAGCTATAGTCTGCAAAAAGAAATGCTTGCGGACATTCTTGAAAGCATACATAAAATTAAAAGTTAACTTTTAGAAAAAATCGCCGTATGTATTTGCAGGTTAGCACCTGGAATGCTTGACAATTCCTATCCGCCTATATAGACAACGGGTACGCCTGTTTATCAAGCCGGAAGAAAGTATGAGGATACAATATCCAACCCAGCTTGCCTTTACCATAGTCATGCCTTTTGACGAATATGTGAAATGCCCTGTCGCATACGAATATTGCAAAAGATTTAGTGACGTCTCTTGAAAAAATGGGTTATAAACATTCACTCATGCATTGCTTTTTGGCGATGTCATGCTCGTGGTATGAGTAAAATTCAGAGCGGAAGAGAACCCGCAAAGGCGCAGTGCTACTGGGCCTTTGCGGGCTTTTGACGTCTAATTTGGAAAATAGCTCATCTCGCAACTTAGTTTACAACATATAGGGACCTTCATTGTTTTAATTATGAGCGGATCCGTACAAATGACGAATTTAAGTTGAGCTGACGTCATTTGCACGGATTTTTTTATGCCGCTATTATTGATTTCAAACCCATAGTGCCAATAATTATTGCTTTACGATGGTTGTTGAAGATACTGCTTTTCCGTAAACTGTATTTTGTAAAGAATAGATAGGAGAAAAGGGGGGAGTCGACTGTGATAGAAATGCTGAAATCCAAAACCCATCGGGCAACGGTTACCGATGCGAACTTGAATTACGAGGGTTTTATTACCATCTACTCTGAACTGATGCGCGCGGCCAATATCCGGGAATATGAAAAAGTATCGGTTGTCAACCTTCATAATGGGGAACGATTTGAAGCTTATGTCATCACTGGAACAGATCCAGGCAATGCCATTTGTATCAACGGGGCCGCCGCCCGACTTGCCTGCGTGGGGGATAAAGTCATCATTATGTCCTATCGGATGTGTGCTGAAAAGAAAACGGATGGATACCGGCCGGCCATCGTTTTGGTAGATGAGCACAATCAGATGATTCAGGCGGGCTGTAAAAAATGAAAGGTATCTTGTTGGCAGGCGGCATGGCAAAACGGTTCCGGCCAGCGACGCAGGTAGTCTCCAAGCAACTGCTGTGTGTGTATGACAAGCCGCTGATCTACTATCCGCTGACCACGCTGTTGGAGATGGGAATCCGGGATATCGCCATTGTTGCAACAGAAGAAACAGTGGACATCTATCGCAAGCTGCTTGGGGACGGCAGCCGATTTGGAGCAGCCTTGACCTATCTGACGCAGCCGGAACCAGGCGGAGTTGCGCAGGCATTCCTGATCGCACGTCATTTTATCAGAGAGGAGCACGTTTGCCTGCTTTTGGGTGACAATATCTTTATCAACACCCATCTCGATCGTATTTTTCCTGTGGCAGCGGGCGCGGAGGGCGCATATATTTTGGCAGTCCGCCATGGTAAGCCCGAGCACTATGGCGTGGTTTCTTTTACCAAGGGCGGCAGGATCCTTTCATTAGAGGAGAAACCTCAAAAACCACGATCTCGCTATATTGTACCCGGCCTGTATTTTTATGACGCTTCTGTGGTAGGAGCAGCGGAGAAACTGCCAGTTTCCGCACGGGGTGAATTGGAGATCACGGATGTCAATCAGCGATATTGGCAGGACGAAAAGCTGCATGTCTTCCGGCTTGGACGTGGAACCCGTTGGTTTGACGCCGGAAGCCCGGAGGATCTGTTTAAAGCGGCTCGGTATGTGCGTAATAGACAAAAACAAACCGGCAAGCTCATCGGCTGTCCCGAGGAGGCTGCCTATCGCAAGGGCTGGATCGGCTGGAGGGAGCTGGAATGGAGCGCGGGACAGAATCGTCATTCTCTATATGGCAAATATTTGATTAGGTTGATGGAATATGCTTAAAAAAATGTTGATAACCGGCGCCGGCGGCATGGTGGGTAGACAAGCGGCGGAGTATTTTTCTAAAGAATATGCCGTGACGGCGCTGACCAAAACTGAGCTATCCATAACCGAACTAGAAAATGTAAAACGGATATTTCAGGCGGTGAAGCCTGATATTATTGTGAACTGTGCGGTTATCCGAAACGACCGATGTTCACAAAACGAACAGCTTGCCAGGCGAGTCAATGTGGAGGGTGTACGAAACCTTGCCGTATGTTGCCGTAAATGCGGCGCCGTGCTTGTACAGCTATCGACCGATTATGTGTTCGAAGGCAATACTGGCGGCAGCTATACGGAGGGTACCAGTCCATGTCCCGTCAGTCTTTATGGATGTACCAAAAGGGCGGGAGAATTGTTTGCCCTAGAGGAGAATAAAAATATCTTTGTGATTCGGACGGGCTGGCTTTATGGCCGGTACGGCGATAATTTTGTACATAAAATCCTGCGGCAGGCGAAGTCGGGCCAAGTGATCGGCATCCTGGCCGACCAATACGGCAACCCGACCAGTGTAAAGGAATTGCTGCATATGACAAGCAATCTTTTACAAACGGAGGCATATGGTATTTATCACGCCGTTTGCAAAGGAAGAACCAGCCGGCTGGCTTTTGCGGAGCAAATAATCCGGGGAGCGGGCCTTGCCGTCCCCGTTTTTGAGATGGTCAACGACCGTAAATCGATATTCGACACTTCGCTTTCGACGGAGAAGCTGTATCGTATGACGAGCTATCAGCCGATTCATTGGAAAAAAGCATTGAAAAGCTATTTGACCGAGGTGAAGCATGAAGGTCTTATCAAATACACTTAATGGGATCCTGAAAATAGAAATGGAACGTCATGACGACCCGCGAGGGTGGTTTTGTGAGGGATACCATCAGGATATCTTTCATCCGTTAAACGTTGCGCCTTTTATACAGGACAACTATTCGCACACCATAAAAAAGGGGACGATCCGCGGCATGCATTTTCAATCGGAACCATATAGCCAATCAAAGCTGTTTCGCTGCATAAGAGGGACTGTATACGATGTGGTGGTAGATTTGCGCAAGGATTCTCCCACCTATCTGCAATGGGCGGGATTTGACTTGAATGGGGATCGGTTCGAATGGCTGTATGTACCCAAAGGGTTCGCCCACGGATTCCAGACGCTCTGTGACAGCTGCGACGTACAGTATAAGGTGGATACGGCTTATCATCCGGAAGCGGAAGGGTGCATCCGCTGGAATGACCCGGAACTGGGGATCAATTGGCCTGTTCCTGCGACTAACTTGTCTGAAAAGGATAGCCAAGGCCTGTCTCTTGCAGATTTCAGACTGTCCGGAGGATAGAACGATGCAGACAAATCGGTTTAATGCCCATGAAAAGATACTTCAATACTTAGATAAGGTCAACACTTTTCTATCCATAGGGAAAACCCTGGTGGTTGTGGAACTGGATCTGACCAATCGCTGTAACAATCGCTGCCCAGCCTGCGTTGGTCGCAATACAGTCAAAGCCGAATTATCCTGGGAAGAAATCGAACGGATTGCGGACGGCTTGTGTGAATTGGACTGCAAAGGGGTCATTTTGAGCGGTGGGGGAGAACCTTTGCTCCATCCCCAGTTTATACAGGCACTCGAGTTCTTGAAAGAGAGAGGGCTGAAAATCGGTATCAACACCAATGGCTTGGCACTGGATCGGGCGAAGGCGGAAGCGATCACGAAATCCTGTGAATACTGCCGGATCAGTTTGGACTGCGGGGAGGCTGGCCTCTATCGAAAGACGCACGGTATGGATGAAAAGGCGTTATCTGTTGTTTTAGACAATATTCGCAATTTGACGGCGATTAATCGGAAAACAGGTTCACACCTGAGCCTGGGGACGGGTTTCCTGACCGGGAAGGAAACCGTCAGGCAAATGGAAAGCTTTGTAAAACTGTCTAAAGAGTGCGGTGCGGATTTTGCCCAGTTTCGTCCATTTCAGGAGGATATGACGGATATTTCGGTGGAGTATGAGCGACTGAGACAGAAGTATGAGGACAAGAGTTTCCGAGTGCTGGCCTCCATACAAAAATATGAAGCCTTTCAGGGCGGAATGGCCAAGCCCTATGACCACTGCCGTGGTCTGTTTTTTTCCACCGTCATCACCGCCAATGCGAGAGTATACGCCTGTCTTCATCATCGGCAGGATCCCCGCTACCTTATTGGCGACATGAGGGAAGGTAAATCGTTCGCGGACATTTGGAATTCCTACCGAAAGTGGCAGGTGTTTGAAGAGATTGACGTACAGGGCTGCCCGAGTTTCTGCCGTAACGATGCGATCAATCGGACACTGGACGGATTGAATGATAGGATATTCCACTCAGAGTTTTTATAATTAGATTAACTGGATATGATTTAGATGACCCCCCTAAATATGAGCAGTTTTGAAGTAGGGAAAGCCACACACCAAGTATAGCGTAAGCGGAAGTATATGTCGATTGAATCAGAATTTTTACTGGAAATGCCCCAACGTATGGAACGGCAGGCATGGACGGCTCTATACCAGAATGCAGTAGATTCCATATTTTAATTGAATTAGGTGTCAGAAAAAAGGTACGCTTTTTAAACGCCAGCTCTGCAGCTACCTATGGCAGTGATGAACGCGGATTTTCTGACGATGAACTCGAATTGAAACCACTGTGTTGGGATGAAATTTTTTATGTATATGGTCCTAACGAATATCACAAAGATGATATAGGCAGTCTAATTTATCAATTCTACCGGCACAGTAAAGCGGTGTAGGGGAAATATCCCTGCACCGCTTGTTTTTTCTAGACACCATGCTCGTGGTGTGAGAAAAAATTATAACGAGAAGAGAACCCGCAAAGGCGCAGTGTACCTGCGCCTTTGCGGGTTTTTGCTGTTACGGAAACCAGCGGCTAAGCCGGTGGAGGTATCCCGTTAGCTTTAGCTTCAAGCATCGAGCGAAGCGAGCCGTTAATAAGCCAGTTTCCAAGTTATCAGAAACAATTGGCGAGAAAAACTTTGCCCGTTTACGGGCGGCGGGGCGAGAGAGGCAAAAGAAAGACTTTTCAATGCGTCTTTAGATGCTTGCCGGTAACAGGCCCTTATAGGGCCTAATCAAGCCACCAGCTTAGCTGGTGGTCATGACT
>CAKTAA010000085.1 GCA_934526185.1 uncultured Eubacteriales bacterium
GTGCCGAAGCAGGGCATCGTCACAGCCCGGATGTCGCTGCGCGGACGAGACAGCAGATCCATTGTCCTGACGGCTACAAGCAATGCAAGGCAGGAATCCAGTCCGCCGGATACGCCGATCACCAATGCTTTTGCATGTGTATGCTCCACCCTTTTTTTGAGTCCGTATGCCTGAATAGACAGGATCTCCTCACAGCGTTTAGCCCTGTCCTCCCCCTTTTCCGGAACGAAAGGATGGGGGGAAACGCGGCGCGTCAGGCCTACATGGTGAATCGGAAGCGAAAAGGGAACAATATCGAAGCCGTACGAATCGGCTGCTGGAAATGTTTCCATCCGCCGTCTCTCATTGGACAGACGTTCAACGTCAATTTCGCTCAGGGTCATGCCGCCTGCAAACGGCTCGCTTTCTGCCAGTACGGCGCCGTTTTCTGCGATCAGGCAATGGCCGGAAAATACCATATCCGTTGTAGATTCTCCCTCGCCGGCATCTGTATAGATATAGCCGCACAAAAGTCTCGCCGACTGGCTTTCGACCAGCATTCGCCGGTATTCTCTTTTCCCTATGGTTTCGTTGCTTGCAGACGGATTGGCGACAATATACGCACCGGCAGCGGCAAGTCCGGCGGAGCGCGGCTGAGGGACCCACAAATCCTCACAGATTTCTACGCCGAAGCAGAATGCTTCAAGAGCTGTATGGCGGAAAAGAAGATCCCTGCCGAACGGGCATACGTCAGAACCGATGCGTATGGTATCGTTCTGTGCGGGAGCCGGCGTAAACTGCCGCGCCTCGTAAAATTCATTATACGTTGGCAAATTGGTTTTCGGCACAACTCCAAGTACCTTTCCGTTTCCTATCACAGCCGCACAGTTGTACAATTTTCCGTGATGCATAAGCGGTACACCGACGACCGCCAACAGTTCCCACTGTCCGGTCAGCTTAGCCAGGCGGCACAGTACCTCTCTCGCAGCGTTAAGCAGAACCGGCTGCAGAAACAAATCTCCGCAGGTATACCCTGTTATGCATAGCTCCGGAAAAACAACCAGCCGTGCCTGCATGACATAAGCCTCCTCAAGCCCCGCGGCAATCTGCTGTTCATTGTACGCAGGATCGGCTACGCGTATCTTAGGCGATACCGCCGCACACTTGATAAATCCGTTTTTCATAATATTTTGTAATCCCTTCTGTCTAAAGCGTTTCAGGATAATTTTCAGTCCCTCGTATTTGTCTTTTTACCAGTGTCAAACATACTTATATATTCCTTTTGTTTGCTGTTTTCCTTTTTACTCCAGTATATCAGCATGCAGGCAACGCATGCCGAAAGTGCGTAAAGCAAGGTATAAAAGAGCAGAAAAATTAAAAACTGATACGATTTGGAAAGGCCACCTCCGATTCCAAAAAACAATCCGGAAAACAGTAGAAGTATGGACAAATAATGCAGCATAAGGCAAAAAACCAGAGGAATCCTGGTCCGAAGACGGAAAATTCGGTTGATAAAGGTGAGCCCGGCGGAAAATGCAAAAAGGAGCATCAAAAACTGAAAAGAGGGTCCGCGCAGAAACAATTGATCCGTTGTCCCGTCAGAAAGATACAGCAAATCTTTATAAATCAGATGAGCAAACAGGCTTACCATAGTAAAGCTGCAGAACCATGAGCAGCATATGCGCAAGCCCCCGGCTATTCCTTTTAAAGTATAATCCCGTTTTCTGAAGACAATTCCAAGTACGGCAGCTATGATGAAACCGATTCCCAACATAACAAGCAGAGCCGATGGCATCGGTCCTCCGCGAAGCCATGCGGAGTCCGTTATATTTCTGCTGAAAAGAACAGCAAAAAGGATGATATAGCCCCACAGCAGACAGGAGAACACCACTGATGTGCGGCAAACAATCCTTTTTACCCAATGTAATCTGTTCAATAATAAGCCCTCCCGAGCCGGCACAATTTAAATTGCCGGCTTTCTTTCTCTTCAATAGCAGTACATCTCTGAAATTCAGTTCAAAAATGCGCTTGTTTTCCTATTTCTGCCGCCGCTCGGATTGCCTGTATATTTTCATCGTAACAGCCGCCGAGGAACACGGAAGAACCGGCTACCAGCACCTCTGCCCCTTTGTTTACAGCTAAAGACGCGTTTTCGCAGTTGATTCCGCCGTCAACCTCAATCAAAAACGACAATCCCATTGCGTTTCTCATCGCCGCTACCTGTTCCACTGACGCAAGTGTTTCTTCTATCAGCTGCTGTCCGCCGAATCCGGGCTCGACAGTCATAATTAGCACCATGTCCACAAGCGGCAGCAGCGGTTCCAGTACGAAAGCCGGTGTCGCAGGCTTTATCGATACAGCAGGCTTTGCTCCGAGCTGACGAATGCTTCGCAGAACTTCTGCCTGATCCTCGCAGCTTTCATAGTGAATGGTCAGATAATCCGCCCCAGCCTTTACAAATTCCTCAGCATACCGCAGAGGATTTACAATCATCAAATGTACGTCAAACGGCAGAGGGGTACAAGGACGCATTGCGGAAATAACAGGCAGGCCGATCGAAATGTTCGGCACAAACACGCCGTCCATGACGTCAATATGCAGCCAGTCGGCTCCGGCCGATTCCAAAGCACGGATTTCGTCTCCCAAACGTGAAAAATCGGCTGATAAAATCGAAGGGGATATCGCTTTAAGCATTATTTTTCTCCTTAATATAATGGCTAATATAATGGCTGGGCAGTAGCAGAGTCAGATAACGGATGCCGCATACAGGCAATGCGTCGTCTTCTGTTCCGCTTTGCTTCCATAAAAGATAGCATACAATTTGCTGAAATGCAAACAAATATTTTTGTAAAGCATCCGGCAAAAGACGCGAGCTTTTGATCTGTATTTTAAAAGAACGGCTGTGAATTCCGCAAAAACATTCAGCCCTGTAATATGGCATAAGTGTCAGAACGCCAAAATTGCCATATGATAGGAAAGAGGATTTCACCTCATACCTTTGCGCCTGCGGCCGGGATAAATAATAGACAGGACTCTGAATCAGATTGCCTGCGGCGCGGTATTTCTCATAAACAAGGCTCCCACAGCATGCGGGGGCCTTTGTTTTGTACGCTTCGTATCACGGATGCGGTTTTAGGCGATTAAAATCTGAGCACTCCCATATATATGCTTTTCCGACTCTTTGCAACTGATATCTTGATAATTATAAGCGACATTTTATAAATTGTCAAGATTTCGTCCTGTAACCTATAACTTTATTTAGTGGGGAATATTTTTTGTTGAAATTACTCTCCACTATATAATAAAACTTTGGTACTCAATTTTCTGTAATATGGATTTTATTTGACATATTTATTGTGTGTTCTTGCGGCTCATTCATTATTTCTAATACCGATTGTAATATGCAGAGACTTTTAATACCCTCAAATATGCATATAAAAAGACATCTGCAGTTCAATTTCCTCGCGATATTTCAACAAACAGTCCAGTCCACAGAAAATCAAGTTATGGGGCCTGTGAAATGAATTTCTCAAAAAATATTCAATATTTATCACACAGCGTACACAAAACAGTGATATTCTTTATAGAAGAATTTAAAGACCTGCAGCTCTCATATGGATTCTTAGTAAGTTTCCGGCTGACGCAGGCCCTGAAAGGACGGTTTTCCATGACATTTATAAACACATACAGAATTCAAGCAGGCGTATGTATTACGCTTCTGCTCTGCTTTATCGCCGTTCTTGCCGGATGTACCGGCAGCTCAGAAACGGTCGAGGATGATACAAATGCTGATAAAACAACTGCGGCGGAAGCCAAGACGACAACACCTCTCAGCGAATGCGACATATCAGATTCCGTTTCCTCTTATCCGGATATTCCTTTTGTTTTGAAAATCAATGACGAAGCTGTATCATACGACGAATTTCTCTATATCTTCAGTTATTATAAAAAAGCGTATGACGGGGGTGACAGCACTTATTGGTCCGACAATCCGGAGCAGGCAGAATTTGTTGAGAATTTGATTTTGACGGAACTTCAGCGCAACTGCGCTATCCGGCAGGAAACAGAACGCAGAGAGCTTTCCCTGACAGAAGCCGAACGTGCGGATATGCATACCAATATTGCAAAAACCATTCAGTCCGTCGGCGGTGTTGATACGTTTGAAACATGGCTTGCAGCCGAAAATCTGTCGCTTTATGCTTATAATATCATAACCGAAACCAGCCTGCTGAGCCAGAAGCTAAAAAACGATTTTCTGGAAAACCAAGAAATTCTGACATCTGATACCGCCATTCGAAATATACTGAACAGCGGCGAATTTATACGGTGCAAACACATCCTTATCAAAAACGATGAGGGTGACGATAAAGAGGCAAACGAAGAGCTGATACAACAGCTTCACGACAGAGCTGAGAACGGCGAGGATTTTGATAAGCTCATGCAGGAATACGGCGAGGATCCGGGAGTGGCCTCCAATCCTGATGGTTATTATTTTTTCCGCGGCGAAATGGCTGAAGAATTTGAGAAGGCTGCGTTCTCACTCCGTGAGAACCAGATAAGCGACATTGTCACAACAGAATTCGGCTTCCATATCATTCAGCGTCTGCCGAAGGATGAAACTTATATTGATGACAACTTCGAGGAAATTAAGGAGTCCTATCAAAATATCCGCATGTATCAGCTTTTGGACGAAATCATATCGAAGCAAAAAATTGATTTCTGCGACGCGTATGATACTTACATCAATTTTACGCAAAGCAATACATGAACGTTTTCGCGGTTTTTCAACATTTTATGAAATGCATTCCTGATTTGTTTAAATAATTATTTAAATATCAACTTAATTTGTTCACAATAGAATGGTATTATTGATAATAGGAATTATACCTGATTTGGAGAACAGTCATGACAAAGCAAAAACTGATTATTTCACAAATTGTTGAAACCTCGCATAATCATCCTACGGCGGAAGAAATTTATATGGAGGCAAAAAAGCAGATTCCCTCTATCGCTGTCGGCACCGTATACAGAAACTTGAACCGCATGGTGGAGGACGGTGAAATCAGGCGGATCTCTATTCCCGGCAAGCCGGATCATTATGATCAAATCCGTATCAAGCACAGTCATATCTGGTGCATTCGCTGTGGAAAAATTTCCGACGTGGAAAACGGTTTGTGGGTTCAGCTTCCGGATCCGCTCCCGGAGAATGCGAAGCTGCTCGACTATGAACTCCTTGTCAAATGTCTGTGCTCCGAATGCCAAGCAGTTTCTGTATCAGCTACAAAATTATAAATTTACGGAGGTTAATTTTATGGAACTCAAAGGATCTAAAACAGAAAAGAATCTTCTCGCAGCATTTGCCGGCGAATCGCAGGCACGCAACAAATACACCTATTTTGCAAGCGTTGCCAAAAAAGAAGGCTACGAACAGATCGCTGAAATCTTTGCCAAAACTGCTGACAATGAAAAAGAACATGCAAAACTGTGGTTTAAGGCACTCGGAGAACTCGGCGATACGGCTCTGAACCTGAAGCATGCAGCCGAGGGCGAAAACTATGAATGGACAGAAATGTACGATACATTTGCAAAGGAAGCTGAAGAGGAAGGCTTTACAAAATTGGCTTATCAATTCCGCGCCGTTGCCAAAATTGAGAAAGCACATGAGGAGCGTTACCTTGCCCTTTTGAAAAATGTTGAGATGCAGCAGGTATTCGCAAAGTCCGAGGAAACCATGTGGGAATGCAGAAATTGCGGTCACCTCGTCATCGGCAAAAACGCCCCCGGCGTATGTCCTGTATGCGCACACCCGCAGAGCTTCTTTGAAGTAAGAAAAGAAAATTATTGATTTAAACATAATTTCATATAAAAACCACCCGTCTGCCTCTCATAGCAGACAGGTGGTTTTATTCCTCAAATCTCCAAGTGAAGTTCACCGTTAAAAATTTTGAAAATTGTATGCTCCTTTTAACAAATGAAGGCAGTTTTGTTGGCGTAACGTTAAGAACAATACTATACAGGAGCTTTGATACACCTTATGGGAATTTGCATCATTCGTATTCGCTGACAACGCTTGCAAAGTAGGTATATTTTCGTCAAAAATTCCAGGGAATTCTCTTCTTTATTTTATATCTCAAAATTTTTTAACCAGCAGGAAAACAATAAAACGACTGTTAAACAGAACCGATATAACAGAGAATGGCGTCGTTTGGGAAATAGGCACTGGAAAAGGCCCATTACCAAGGCTTTGTTCGGCAGACGGAATGTACAGTCTCCGCGCTCTGCTGACAAAAAGCAAATTACCGGCGCATCTTCCGCGAATCCGCGAATCTAAGAATTTAAAAAAATTTTTATACGTACAGTCGCTTAGCCTTTTCCAATGCTGAATGAAATTTAATAAGCGCAAATAACACTAAGGCGTGTTCAGACAGCCGCCTGCTCATACTTTGGTGAAATAAATGAACTATACCTTTCTGAACGGTTGACAGGCAGCGAGCGGCATGATATAATGGCATGCAGTAACGGTTCTGCGCAATGTGCAGGGAGGAAACGCCCATGAAAAAACGCGATTTATATGAAACATTCGATATTGAGGAAAGCTGCGCCTTTTGTGAGTACGCCTCACCGCTGTCTGATCATCGTGAGGTTCTCTGCCGATACAAGGGCGTTGTCCAAACCACTTACCGATGTAAAAAATTTACATATGATCTTTTGAAGCGCGTTCCGTCTCCTCGTATCATCTCCCTGCCTGCTATTGACTTTGAGGAAAAAAACGCGGGACAACCGTCCGAGCCGGAAACAGAATAAACGCTGACCGAAATCGTATTTAGTACAATCAAACCAACATAGAAAATCAAAGCTGACCGCCGAAAGAATAACAATATCTTTTGGCGGTAATTTTTTACACAGACCGCATACGGCCAATGTTATCATGAATTAAGCATAGGATATTTTGTATAAAGCTTTCCCCTTAGGTATCGCTGTCGATACGTTTTTGCTTTAATTTCTGTCCCGCCTGTTTCATCTTTAATAATACGACAGGCAAATTTACTTGATGTTGAGCAAAAGCTCTTGCAAAATGGTTTTTTTTTTGTTATACTAAACTGAATATTGCAGAAAAAAGGCGATAAGAGGTTTGCTGGGACTTGTCCCTCCCTTTTGCCTTATATACGGGAAAGGAAAAATCCTATGAATGAAATATGTGCGATTCTCGACTGCGGCGGCCAATATACAAAGGTTATAGACAGGAAAGTACGGGAGCTTGGCGTTTACACAGACATCTTTCCGCTTGGTGCTGACAAAAATAAGCTCCGCAAATACGGCGCTCTGATTCTATCCGGCGGACCTGCAAGTGTATGGAATGCGGGGGCTCCGAAATACGATCCCGAAATATTTGATCTCGGACTTCCCATTTTAGGCATCTGTTACGGTATGCAGTTAATCAACGAACACTTCGGCGGCCGCGTGTTGCCCGGTGTTAAAACAGAATACGGACAGATGTCAATCGATGTCGATGTCACCTGTCCTTTGTTTGACGGACTTTCGGCTACAGAAAATGTCTTAATGAGCCATGGAGATGCTGTAAAAAAGCTGGCCGACGGCTTCCAAACAGTGGCAAAAACGGGGGATGTTGTTGCCGGCATATATAATTCTGAAAAAAAGATTGCGGGCGTACAATTTCATCCGGAAGTCGATTTGACGGAAAACGGCTTGGTCATGCTTGAAAATTTTTTGAGAAAAATCTGCGGTTTTAGTGAAATCTATGCTCTTGATGACAGAATTCAAAATGCTGTTGATATGATTCAGAGACGTGTTAGAGACGGTAACGTTATGGTTCTCGTTTCCGGAGGGGTGGATTCCGCGGTAACAGCAGCGCTTCTGCTGAAAGCGCTGCCCGCCGATCATGTTTATGCTATTCATGTCGATCACGGTTTGATGCGCAAGGACGAAAGCGATATCATCTGTGAAAATCTAAAAGAACTCGGACTGATACATATGCTGCGCGTCAATGCAGAAGAAGAATTTTTCCACGGTAAAGTTGACGCCGGTGACGGAACACTTATCGGACCGCTTTCAGAGACATGTGATCCAGAAGAAAAACGCCGAATTATCGGCAGCATGTTCATCAAGGTTACCCGGGATGCAGCGGAGTCTCTCGGATTAGATTTTGATACCACATTTCTCGCCCAAGGAACACTCCGGCCCGATTTGATCGAAAGCGGAAACCCTGATGTCAGCGGTCTGGCTCATAAAATCAAAACACATCACAACGACGTGGATCTGGTCCGTCAGGCAAGAGAGAAAGGACTTATTATCGAAACGAATTGGGACTGGCACAAGGATGAAGTACGTAAAGTTGCGCGCATGCTCGGTCTGAGAGAAGATGTTGCGGCAAGACAGCCTTTCCCAGGCCCCGGTCTCGGTGTGCGTATTCTTTGTACAGACAGAGGAATGGAAGTCGATCCGGCACAGCAAAGACAGCTTTCGGAATTCATTGCGGCAAGAGAACTGCCTGTACAGGCGGAAATTGCGGAGGTACATAGCGTCGGTGTTCAGGGAGACAACCGCAGCTATAAGCATCTTGCTCTGCTCAGCGGTCCCTCTTCCGATTTAAAAATGGATAGCCTTTTTTCGCTCGCCAGGGATATTCCAAACAGTTTCTCCTTTATTAATCGTGTGGCATATGCGATAAACAGAGAAACCATTGCTTCACATCCGATATGCAAACCGCTGTATATAACCAGAGAGGCAGCGGAAATTCTGCGGGAAGCTGACCACATTGTTACAACATATATTATGAATCCACAAATTAGCCAGTGTTTTGCCGTGCTGCTTCCGATTGGTTGTGGTAACAAATATTCAATCGCCATTCGCGCTGTTGTAACAAGCGATTTCATGACAGCCCGTCCCGCTGTACCCGGAAAGGATTTTCCCGCAGATGCATTTCAGCAGATTGTTAAAAATATTGATGCTCTCCTTGGAGACAAAATCGACCTCATTTTGTATGACCTTACAGGCAAACCACCTGCAACGGTAGAGTGGGAATAATTTGATAGGTCGTAAAAACCCAGTGTTTATGCGGGGTTGCGGCATTTGAAGAAGTCTTTTGATAACAATTTGATAACAGCCATACAAGAGCCTTTATTCTTGCAGCCCAGTGGTTTATGGGTTACGGAATGATAAAAGGCGGCTTGTATGGCGAAAGAAATCCATATTAGAAAGCCCTTAGCTGTGGGTAATGATTCCATAGCTAAGGGCTTTTT
>CAKTAA010000086.1 GCA_934526185.1 uncultured Eubacteriales bacterium
ACCTGAACCTTTTTTCCATATTTGAACCAATAGAGAATCGCCACTGGAAATGAAACCAGATTTAACAAAAAAGTGATTCCTTTTCCATTAAACTGCATCTGACACTTATACTGAAAATACGATCTTTCAATCTCATCTCGTGGATTTCCTAATTTAGCAATGTATTTTTTTTGTTTAATGACATCATATGAGAATAATGCGTCTTGCCTTCTTTCCAAAAGAACAGCCATTTTACGCAGCATATCATTCATACCCATAATTAACTCACCTTTTTAACGTACCGCACCTTTTTCCAGCATCCATAAATTAAATTTTGTAAAGTCAAAAATAACGATGCAATACTATTCTTATTATCTGCTTCCTTGAATAACTTATAGTGCCATTTTACTAATTTTAAATAGCCATGATTAGATATTGATCCTGACCGTTTTCTATACTGTGCCAGCACTTTATCATAATGATAACAGTTTGCCTTTTTGATTACTTTCAGCCACATGGCATAATCGTTATTCTTTTTAATGTCTGGAATTTGGATTAAACCAACTGCATCAGCGTCATACATAACCGTCAGACATCCCATCCAACAATAGTTATACATTCCATGTTTGGAGATGCGTTTGGGTCCAGTCACACTTTTCCCGTTTACTTTTGACTCCTCATCTATCTCAACATAATTCGTGTATGAAAAGTGATAGTCATTGTCTTTCATAAATAAAATTTGCTTTTGGAGCTTGTCCGCTTCCCACAAGTCATCACTATCCAAAAAGGCTATCCATTTGCCTTTAGCTTCTCGCAAAGCTCGATTTCTCGACACCGCAGCACCGCTGTTAGTGTCATTTTTTATGTAACGTATCCGTTCATCTACAAGATATTGATTGACAACTTCATCTGTATTATCAGTTGAACAATCATCTACAATGATAAGTTCCCATGCAGGGTACGACTGATCTAATACAGATTCTATTGTCTCTTTTATGAAACGCCCTGTATTATACGAAGGCATTATTATAGACACTAAATCATTCATTTCATCTTCCTACCACTTCGTCAAATTTATGCCACAAATACTTTACTACATATATTGTGGCGAGACATACATCCAAAGATTATTTCATACTCTTTCCATTTATCAAGGAAGTTAAGGATTACCCCCCCCCGACTTTTCAAGTATTCTACAGGGAACACCTACGGCAGTCGCTCCATCCGGTATATCTTTGTTGACTAACGTACAAGCACCAATCACCGCATTTTCGCCAATCGTCACTCCGTTTTTTCCGGATATAACGTTTGCCCTCATACCGATATATGCACCTTTTTTAATAGTAATAGGTGTATGTTGTTGATTCCGTCCGTGACAAGCGAAGAAAACCCCATATGAAATAATACAATCATCTTCCACCGTAAACATATGTGGCTCAAGGTCATCGAGATAGCATCTCATTCCAATGAACACATTTTTTCCGATGTTATATCCGCATAAGCGATAAAAGAAAATTCTCCAGCCATAAAGTACCATATGCGGGATGATTTTTGCACTCATCCATTTCCGGAAGAAAGCCTTTACTTTTTGCCAGATTGTCTTTTTCATAACCGTACACTTCCTCCCGTGTTTATACTCCTAATAAATCTTTTGCTTCCTCTTGCTTCTTTTCATAGGTTTCTTGATCCACTTTACCTTGCATCATCAACCAATCTCCAAAATCCATATCACTGACCGTTCCTTCACGAACCGTATCACTTCTTTTGAGAACCTTTCCGACTGTCTGAAAGATAATCTTCATATCACCGAGAAAGGTAATTCCGCCGTCAATATATTGAAGATCATATTCAAATTTTCGTTCCCACGTTATGTTATTCCGTCCATTGATCTGTGCCAGTCCAGTCAGCCCGGGACGTTCATTGTGACGTCTCCGTTGTTCTTCTGTCATAAACGTCATATCTCGGACAAGTTGGGGTCTTGGTCCGACTATTGAAATGTGTGCTAAGGCTATATTGGCTAAAGAGGGCAACTCGTCAAGGGAAGTGCTGCGAAGAAAGGCACCGTACTTTCCGAGACGCTGATCGTCGGGAAGAAGATTCCCATCCTTATCCTTTGCATTGCTCATGGTACGGAATTTGATTAACTTGAAAATCTTTTCCTTTCCGTCCTTGCCCTTTTTACCGGGTCTTGGCTGAAGAAAGAATGGATTTCCTTTCATAGCGATTGCACCAACCACAGTCAAGATCAACAGAACGGGAGACAACACAACCAAAGCTGTCACAGACAATATGAAATCTATCAATCTCTTAAAAAACTTTGCGTACATTATGTATTCCTCATTCAAATTTAATTAAAACAGCTTCTGATAATCTCAATAACCTTGTTCTGTTCCTCAGCCGTCATCTTATTGTCAGACGGCAAGCACAAGCCACGTTCAAAAATATCCGAACCAACATCTACACAACCGCCTGCGATATAAGCATTGGTTCTACAATGTCCGCTACCTTCACGGGTTATAAATTCGTGCATACGATACATCGGCTGCATATGCATCGGCTTCCAGATCGGTCTGCCTTCTGCATTATACTTTGCAAGTGTTTCAAGGATTTCCGTAGGACAAGTCTTGCCCTTTTCGGATATGTAAAGTGCCTTTGAATCGTCTCTGACCTGCTTGCACATATAATCCTTGTCGATGATCATAGCCGACAGCCAATAGTTCGGCTCGGTGCCGTCCATGATCGGATTCATCTGCACGGGTAAGTCCTTGAAGCCGTCACGGTAACGCTCATAGATTGCCTTTTTCTGTGCAATGTGTTCCTCCAAATACGGATACTGACCACGCACAACACCTGCGATCACGTTGCTCATGCGGTAGTTATAGCCGACTTCCTCATGCTGATACCAGGGGGCATTTTCTCTTGCTTGAGTTGACCATTTACGAGCTTTGTTTGCCACCTCAATATCATTAGTCAGCAAACAGCCGCCTGCAGAACCGGTTATGATTTTATTTCCGTTGTAGCTGATGGCAGAATAGTCACCGAAGGAACCACACTGCTTGCCGTGAATAGTTGCCCCCATCGCTTCGGCGGCATCCTCAATCAGAAGTGCGCCATGCTTCTCGCAGATTTCCTTAATCAAATCCATGCGTCCGGGGAAACCGTACAGTTCAGCGGATACCACCAATTTTACATCGGGGTACATTTCAAACGCTTTTTCCAAAGCTACAGGATCCATATTCCAAGATTTAGCTTCGGTATCAATGAACACGGGAATACCGCCCTCATATACAACGGGATTTAACGTGGCGTCAAAGGTCATGTCGGAGCAGAACACACGCTTGCCCTCCAATGCACCGTGACTGATTGCAGGTTTGCCGTACAAAGTCTCGCTTGCGTGTTTTACTGCCAAATGAAGTGCTGCAGTACAGCAAGACAAACCGACCGCATATTTCATATCTGCTTTTTCGGCGGCGATTTTCTCAACCTCGTTGATATTCTCACCGATTGTACTCATCCAGTTTGTATCATAAGCCTGCTGAACATATTTCAATTCATCACCATGCATTGTCGGTGTAGCAAGCCATACTTTATTTTTGAATGCTTCAATCTTCATATATCTATTCCTCTGTTCTTCATATCCTCCAACTTGTTTCAATACCGCAACAAACTTTTTCGTTGACACCTTTTGCACCATGTAAATCTCTCAAATATCATTTGTCCGGCAGCACCGGCACCGATTAACATAAACCGGCTGGCTATTGTTTTCTGCAATGCTCTCAATTCTTTTGTTTCGCTCCAACAAAATAAATCTGTATGCGAACCTAATAAACAGGGTAATAAGGAATTAAACTGTAACGCCAACAATGTAATATGTGATAGGCATTCTTTCAAAGAGAACAGAAATACCTATAGCGTGAAGCAAGCCTAAAATTTCTGAACTTACTGCAATTCTTTCCAGTTCGATAGTATCTTCGCCACAGATTGGGAATCCCCGATTTTATCTGTACAAGCATATAGGTGTGGTTTGCATCGTTTGGAAAATTGAACATAAATTTGATGGTCATGAGTTACCTCCTTCTGCAACTTTTTTGGCAAAATTCGTATTCCTAAAACGATAAAATCCGGATACTCTGTGTATCACAGACTGCACAAAACCTTATATTGCATTGTATCTATCCGACAAATTCGGTTTTTATGTAGTCATCATCTTACTTATTTTCCTTTACAGAACGACGAATAGCCGAGTGATGATTTCCATCCTCGGCTAATTCAACCTCCTTATCAAATTTTGTACGCTTATCAGATTGGGTAAAAATAAGCAATCAAGAAGCCATTTTGACTTTCCAGACTTTCCAAAGGCTGATTACCGCCTTTTCCAACCTCGTACAAAACCTCATAGCGAAATTGAGTTAACCATGACACACCCTTGAAAAATCAGCTTTTTTCTTGGCTGTATCTATTTTTCCCGCGTAAAATATTAAGAAGCTGGGGCAGCTCATCCATTTTGGTAGCTCTGAGAAAACTGCCGAATGGAAATATGCGATCAGTATCTGCTTTGAAGCAGTTTTCATTTGTGCCCTTAGCCAGACGCATTGACCGAAATTTAAACATTCTGAATTCTTTATTATTTTTACCAACCCTGTGAGCCAGATAAAAATATGGCCCGGGATCAGAACATTTAATACCGAGCATCGCAATCAGCCATAAAGGAACGGTGAAATAATTCCAATAAGAGAACAAGTGATATCGAACAGACGCTTAAATAAAAAGATACAACACATTCTTCTAAATACACATTCAAACGCTTCGGCGTAATTACATCCTGCCTGCACGCCTCTGCAGGCTGCTAAACCGTCCGGCGCTTTTTCTGAGCGGGGATGAGGATAAGGCCTTGATTTTTAGTGCGATGCCTTCCTTTCGCTGAAACAGTCTGGATGCTGCCTGAGCGGCATATGAAGTCATTACATGATCGTTATTGGTGTCAGACGGATGATGCGTCACAATCGCATTTGCCTGAAAGGCTTCTATGCAGCCTTCAATAAACTGAACAAGTTTAAGATGAGGGATCGTGTTCATCTGTATATTTGGGAAATCGCCATGATATACTTTTGATACGCCGAGTAAACCCATTGCTGTGTTCTGATCCTCCGCCAGGGTTGCGGAAATATTGGATCTTACCGCAGCATGATTCGCCATTGTACAAACGGCGACGTGATTCCCATCTTTGATAAGCTTATATATTGTTGCTCCGGCTCCGAGAACTTCATCATCCGGATGCGCTACCACAAATAAATAATTCATTTTAACTTCCTTGAATTAAGCAATATTTATATTGGTTCTGTTTTTTTCGATCACTGCCGGTTCTTTTTCCTGAAAAGCCGCAGCAGGCTTATCAGGAAAGGCCGAAACGGACGTGTGGGATACCAGCAGATATTCCACAGTCTCAGCTTCAGGCCGCGGCAGGCCAGCCGTTTTCCGTTCCGCAGGCATTCTGCTGCCGCTGCGATAGCCTGACTGCATTCAATTTGCTCGCACCATGCCTGGGCGTCTCCGTTCATTATAAGCCTTCCGCCCGGCAAGACCTTTCTGATTCGGTGTAAAAGGATCGCGCCGTTTTCCCTACGATACAGTAAAATGGTGCCGCGTCTGAAATCTGCTGGGCGGCAGCGCCGCAATTGGACATAATCACGGTTCGGCCGCAAACTTGGAGTCATGCTTCCGCCCGTAACCGCAACTAACGCCGTTCCTTTTTTCTGAAACGCTTCCTCCAAAGCGTCCAGAAACTCCTCTGCCTGTAAGGTATTTGTTTTCAAATTCAGTCACCGAAAAGCGCCTGCCTGACAAGGCGGACGGAAGCCTGCTCGGGACGGCAGGCAAGCAAATAGACCGGTACTTTTGCCAGAACCGCATCAAGATTTTCCAACGCTGCCTCCAGGCACGCCTTATCCCAATGCGGCAAAAACACGTGGGGAAGCAATGAAGCCATATATTCGCCTGCGGTCAGACGGAAAAGACTGTTTTCCTCCGACTGGCGCAAAACGATAACGGCAGAGAGGGGAGCGGCGCGGTTCAGGCAATACGGTGAGGAGCCGTGCCATGGGGAGCCATGGGCATAAACCGCATCCTTTGCGATCCGGAGAAAGACTTTGTCTCCGTTGACAATCCTTGCGCCGGCGTATTGCTGCCAAAGCTCTGCCTGAGTGGTTTTCCCGATACCGGAAGGCCCGGTAAATACCAGACCGCGTTCTCCGTAGTCTACAAATGCGCCATGCAGAAGGATTGTTTGGAAGAAACACAGCCGGGAATACACCGCGGCCAGCAGCGTTGTGCTGCTGGCGTCAAGGTGCTCCGCGTAAATTGTTACTTTGCTCCAATCCATATTGGCAAAAGCCATTTCTCCGGGCAAAACCGATGAACGAAGAATATGCGCGGCCGGTGAAACGGACTGAACGCCATAGCAGGTGTCCGTACCCCCCTTGGTTGTGTAAAGTGAAATTTCTTGGCAAAGCGTATTCTTTTCTGTCAAAAATGGTACAAAAGTGCCTCCCGGAGCGGGGGAGGAAATTGAAAATACTTGTGCGGCAATGGAATATAGCATTAACTAATGCAGGACCTCAGTGCCTCGAGATAGGCAGAATTTGCCATTTGTCCCGAGATGTAAGCATAATGCACCCAAACATTATCTTCGTCTCCAAAGACGTTGGTCGCGCCTTCAACTCCACTGTATAGACTTCGACAGCGAGCTGCTGCTTGTGTAAAACGAATTGTCATGCTTCCGGTAATCTCATCCCCGCCGCTGGCGGCGATATTTTCATTCAGCTGCAGGGCGAACAGCTCGGACTTTGGAGCAACATACTTTTTTTTCATGTCAGAATTCCTCCTCTTTTAATTTTGTCTGATAAATTTTATATAGGCGTTCTGCCGTGCGGCAGAGCGACTGATCGATTTTTTCGGGATCCCCGCTTTCCGCACAGAGAATTCCCGGGCAGCGCTGGCAGAAAGCGGACCATGGGCAGCTTTTGCATTCGGGAGGATTTTGCAGAGCTTCCAGCTCCTTCTCCAGCGCTTTCCATGCCGCCCGCAGATTTCCCTGCCAGGGCACGTACGGTCTATTCATAAAGGAACAAAGCTGCATATGGCCGTTCCAGGTCATCCAGTAAGAGCTTCTGTATCCGGAGCATCGGGCGAAGGGTGACGGTGAATCGGGATGGCGGTTCTGCTCCAGAACCTCCCGCGTCAGCTCCCCGGTGAATTCATAAAAGGCAAAGCGTGAGGATTCGGCGGTATTTACGGCGCCTCTGGCCGATTTTACAACTGAAATAGTATGCTGAAACGGAATGCCCCGTTCCCGGGTGAACCGGTACATCTCCTGAAGATCTCCGGCATTTTCCCGAACGATGGTAGCCGTCATGGAAAACGGGACCTGCGCTTGCCTCAGCAGATCGACGGCATGGCTTATTCGGGTAAATCCGGATTCGCTGCCGCAGACGCGCCGGTACGTTTCATTGCTTGCACCGTAAAGAGTCAGCTTCATAGCGTATGGCATACCGGCCTGTTTGAATTTTTCCATGACCCTTTCGTCAATCAATGCGCCGTTGGAAAGAATCGTAATCAAAAAGCCCATCTGATTAAGCTCGTGATATATTTCCCAGAAGTCGCGGCGAAAAAGAGGCTCTCCGCCGGTAAGAGTAAGCCTTAAGGTTCCCAGATCTCTCGTCTGCCGGGCAATATCGATCCATTGCTCCGCCGTGAGCAGATTTCCCTGCCGCTTTGCCTGCTCCTCCGTCAGACGGACATAGCACATTACGCAGGAAAAGTTGCAGAACGGAGTTAATTCCAGTGTTGCACCGAAAGGAAAGGAAGCTTCAAAAGGCGTATCCGGCGCATACTCCGTCACAGTAGCACCTTCTGTTCCCGGAGGCTCTCCAGGAAATTTTCTACATCCTTTTTTGCTTGATCGGGCTCCACCTCATACTGCTCTACCAGCAGTGCCGTGAGCTGTTCTATATCCATGCCCTTTTCCAGGGCCTTCCAAAGAATACAGCCGCTTTCATTTAATGTAATGACGCCATGCAGCTCAGTGGTCCTTTTCCCAACCGGTACGGCCACGGTCTGGGCGCCGATCGTCCGAACAACGAAGCCTTCTTTCATTTTGTATATCATTTGGCTCAGCCTCCTTCCCGTCAAACGGACGCTTCCATTGCAGCAGCGTCCCGTTCTGATCTACTTTATAGATCCGGGTACAATACTTTAAAATGCTGGCTCTGTGGGTTGTAACGATGCAGATCCGCCTGGATTCGGATCGCATAATATTCCGCAGAAGACGTGCTTCCGTATCGCTGTCAAGCGCGGAGGTCGCCTCATCCAGAAGCAGAATCGGAGCGCTCCGCAGAATTGCCCGTGCAATCGCAAGCCTCTGCGCCTGCCCCTCCGAGAAATTTATGCCGCGCTCCCCGATCGCGGTATAGATTCCGTTCGGAAGCTGTGAGATAAAGCTCCAGGCGTCGGCTGTCTTTAGAGCTTCCTCCAGCGCTTCGTCCGTGGCCTCCGGCCTTGCCATCCTTAAATTATCGGCCACTGTTCCGGAAAACATACTGTTTCCCTGCGGCACATAGGAATAAAGCTTCCGCGTAGCCGCAGAGACCGGCAGCGCTTTGTCTTCGCCGATTTTTATCCACAGTGCGCCGGAGTCCGGCTGGAGCAGTCCTAAAAGCAGCCGCAAAATGGTTGTTTTTCCTTCGCCGGAGGGCCCGATAAAAGCAATGACTTCTCCGGAAAAGGCTTGAAAACACATGTTTTGGAGCACCGACTTTTTGCTTTGGCGGTAAGAAAATGTAACCCCCTCGGCAACGAGCTGTAGGCCTGTACTCGCTGCCTGGTCGCATTGCTCCTGTGTTAAAGCGCCCTCCGCGCCATTTTCCTCCGTCAGCTCCGTTACCTCCATAATGCGTCCGGCAGAGGTAGCAATCGACACGGCGTTGGGCGCAAGGGAAACAAGAGCGGAAAAGGACGCGCTCAGCGCTCCGGAGGTCTGAAGAAACAGCGTCATGGTCCCGTATGTAATAGCGCCCTGCCAAAGACGCCAGACGCCCCAGCCGTAACATGTATAAGAAACGATCAGTCCAAGGCCGGATAAGCACAGCGTCATTAAAATAGAAAATTTATCATAATCGAGCCGCTGCTTTCTGTAGCGGGAGAGCAGACCTTTAAAATTTTCCGCATACTGCCTTGTCAGTCCAA
>CAKTAA010000087.1 GCA_934526185.1 uncultured Eubacteriales bacterium
GGGAGGAAAACCTTGATGTTTTCAAAGGCTCAACTATTATAGCTTTTGTTGTTTTTCTTAGCGCAATTATTATTAAATACTTTGATACTGCTTATAATTGGTGGCACGCAGCAGCAATTATATTCTTTGTTGCTGTTCCGCTTTCAATAAATGGAATATTTGATTTTGCTAAAAGAATTAAGCAAGAAAAGCAAGGTTCTTCCGCAAATTTTACAAAAGCCAAAATTCAATATATTCTGTTTTATTGGCTTGCAGATGCTTTCTACATTTCCGTATGCACGAATTGGGATATAGGAAAATTTGTATTTGGCGGTATTGCTCTGCTGATATTGCTGTATAGCGTTGCTTCTTCCTTCCTTTCACAAAAAATCAAATACAAATGGATGCTGATACACGATTTTGTGATTACCATTGCTTTGACCGTGTATTTGATATACATTATTCCGGATGCATCAATGCAAAATGTGGTGCTCGTTTTGGTTAGCGCTATTTATGGCGGTTTTATTGCACTTGTAGGTGTGGCGTGGACAATCAAGGATGGCCAACAGCGTGAGGCAGAATCTAAAAGACTTGAAAAAATACCATATCTTCAAGTTGAGATTGATAAATGGATCACAAGCGAACGTGGCGAACTAAATGTTCCGGGCATATGGTTGAATATCACACCATCAAACAATGAAAATAGTATCTCCTCCGGCGCAAGCATAAAAATCACAAACATCGGATTAGGTATGGCAAACAATCTGCTGTGCAGATCGGATTCTGCTACCGGAAGCATCAAGCATTCCTTGCCAACCGCATTGCTCCGATGTGATACATCCTGTAGCGAAAACATGCTATTCAACGCAGCTCGCCCGGATAACACAAGTGTAAATGACTCAAGGTTGATTTTTCTGTTCGACGACCTGTTAGGAAATCATTATGAACAAAGTCTGCGGATAACTTTTGAAATAAATGTTGGATACATAAAAGTGATTTCTTATAAAATGGATGCTCCCGTTTTCTTAGGACGAGAAAATTATTCTAAAAGCGACAGTCGCTCAATGGCAAAAGAGGTGAAATAACTGATGGCAAGAGGTGCAGAACGACAATTGGAACTTCTTGTATTACAAGAATTGAAAAAAGCAGGTTATCCCGAAGATTCAATCGTTACAGATTGGCGTTATCGCAACAATATCTTTGACTTTGTCATAGTAGATAAAACAACAGATATTCCGCTAATGATAATCGAATGCAAACACGTTAACAACCAACACAGTTTGGATGCGGTTGCTAATCAGTTGCGTAGATATAGCGATAGTTTAGATTATCCTGTAAGAACTTGTACTGCTGTAAGCACGGGAGAAAGCAAATTTGATTTTTACGATTTCACCGAAAAAATAAAGAATCCGGACTTGCCGATTTCTGAATGCGGACCAACCGATATCCCATCATACGATCTAATCAAAACCGGCGTTAAGAGCAAGTTGATCACCGCTCAGAAAAAGCGAAAAAAAAGGATTGCGAATTGTTTGTTGGGGAATTATTCCGCTTGTTACTCTTGCAGTCGCAATACTTGATGCAATAGGTGTTTATGAATTGAATACCGAGAGACTGATTATGGTTGGTATTTTTATAATATCGATTTTAATTCCGTTTTTCGGTGAAATCAAGCTGGGGGATCTAACGCTGACACATAGAAAGAAAGACGAGGAAAAATAATGTCTGAACAATCAACAACCATAATCTCTAAGGTTTGGGGAATGTGTAATCCTCTTCGCGATGACGGTGTATCCTACGGAGATTACCTTGAACAACTTACATATCTCATTTTTCTGAAAATGTCGGATGAGTATTCTAAACCGCCTTACAAAAAGTAAACGGGTATTCCGCAGGGCTACACTTGGTCGGATATGAGTACGTTAAAAGGTGCAGAACTCGAAGATCAGTACAAGGCAACACTTGAAGAACTTGCCAAGCAAGGCGGTATTCTTGGTATGATCTTTGCACAAGCCAGCAACAAGATCAGCAATGCCGCTATACTTTACCGTATCGTTCAGATGATAGATAAAGAAAAATGGGTATCTATGTCTTCCGACGTTAAGGGTGAGATTTACGAGGGGTTGCTCCAAAAGAATGCAGAAGATATCAAAAGTGGCGCCGGACAGTACTTCACGCCTCGTCCTTTGATTCGCGCAATGGTCGAGTGTATCCGTCCCGAACCTAAGAAAACGATTGCCGATCCTTGTTGCGGTTCCGGTGGTTTCTTCCTTGCTGTGCAAGAATTTATCACACAAAACTATACACTTGATCGCGAGGACAAAGAGTTTCTCAAAAACGAAACGTTCTTCGGTAACGATCTTGTTGCCGTCACGTTCAAACTCTCCTTGATGAATCTTTATTTACACAACATCGGAGATATTTACGGTAATATACCGATAGCGCACGGGGACTCTCTTTTGACCGATCCGGGCTACCGTGTAGATTATGTACTGACCAATCCTCCTTTCGGCAAAAAGTCTTCCATCACGATGACCAATGAGGAAGGCGAAGAAGAGGAAGAGGAATTGGTATATAACCGCCAAGACTTTTGGACAACCAGCTCCAACAAACAACTCAACTTCGTTCAGCACATAAACACCATTTTGAAAGCAACAGGAAAAGCTGCAGTCGTTGTTCCGGACAACGTTCTCTTCGAAGGCGGTGCCGGCGAAACAGTGCGCAAGAAATTATTGCAAACCACCGATCTGCATACCATACTTCGTTTACCGACCGGTATCTTCTACAAGCCGGGTGTCAAGGCAAATGTGATTTTCTTTGATAAGCGTCCGGCGAGTCCCGATATGCAGACTAAGGAAATATGGATTTATGATTTCCGTACCAATGTCCATTTTACATTGAAGCAACATCCTATGACCGATGCGGATCTGCTTGATTTTATTGCTTGCTACAATCCCGAAAATCGTCATGAACGCAAGGAAACGTTGTCGGAAGAAAACCCCGACGGTCGCTGGCGCAGATTTAGTGTTGATGAAATTTTGAAACGTGATAAGACGAGCCTCGATATCTTTTGGATTAAAGACAAGTCGCTTGCTGATCTTGATAATCTCCCCGATCCGGATGTGCTTGCTGATGATATTATTGAGAACCTGCAAAGTGCTTTGGAAAGGTTTCAAGAATTAAAAAAGCAGCTTTCGTAAACTTAATGTGCGCGTCCTCGCTACAAAAAGTAACGAGGACGTTTTTATTGCAACTCAAATAAACTATTATACCCATATCCCGCACACTTTATTCACCCTACCTTGACAAAAGTTTCCTGCGTATGGTACAATAAATCCACCGACAAAGGTCGGATAAAAACTGAATATTAAGTGCCACGACAGTTACTACTGTCACCCTTGTCGCTTGAAAGATAGCGACGCACATAGCATCTGCTCCTCACGAGCAGTTACCTTTTTGAGTTGTAAGACTCGTACATACATCGGCACGGAACATTTTTAAGCGAACAATTTTGTTCGCCTGTTTGTGTTTCCGTCTCGACGTATGTGCGAGTCTTTTTGTTTTGCTCTCGTCTTGATTACATACGAAATCGAAAGGTGGAATGCAAGTGATTGTATCAAAACGCAAAAGTAAACTGACGAAAGGAGGATCGGATGCAACACAAGAATTTCTTTATGGTACCCAACCGCATCTTTGACTTGGAACTGAAGCCGAGAGACTTCACCGTATATTGCTGTCTGCTCCGGCACAGCGACAGCAAGGACGGCTCCTGCTTTCCCTCGCGGAGAGTCATCGCAAAGGAGTGTGGTATGGATAGGAAAACCGTTGACTCCACCATTGAAAATCTCTCATCCCTCGGCCTGGTGAAAAAAGTTCAGCGGCACCGTGAGGACGGAACGAGAACAAGCAATCTCTACTACGTGGCAAGCCTTTTGGAGTAGAGGAAAACTTTCTTTGGGATAGTGTCAGAATTTCATATCAAGAAGAAAACCCATAGAACAAAACCCAGGAATTACTACAACAGAAAAAAGAGAATAGACAACCATCACGGAACGCCCGTGTGTCGCCCACAGACCGCCTGTGTGCCGAAGAACGCAGAGATACGAGGAAACACCCGCCCAAAAAGAAAACCGCCCGTTTGGGGCGATTTGAGGACAAGGTTGGAATAGCGAAATACGGTGTGATGCAGAGCAGCTTTCAGTCATTTTCGATGGGTCGAAAATCAAGCAGGAGAAAGAGTCGGCGTCGTAAACGACGCTCGCCTCGGATCACAGCGGCCGGAACCCCCGACCACACAAAGGTTTCCGGTCACAAGGAAGTAAGTTCTGATTAGGCGGTATAGCCCCGTAGCAAGGGCTATGCCGTCTTTTCCTGTTCATGGCTTTCTTTCCGTTCCGTCTGCGGGTCTGTCGGGAAATGCAGTTCGCCCACAAAGTTGAATACTATATCCACTTTCTGATAGCGTTTCCCGTTTACCTTTTCCGGCGCATGGACAACGATTTTCTTGATAAACTCATTGACGATTGTGGGCGTCAGTTCCGTAACTCCCACATACTTGCGGATAACGGCGGCGAAGCTGTCAAAGTCGTTCCTGTCCTGTTCATAGGTATCGACCTCTTTCTGCCCTGCCTTGACCTTTTCCGTCAGTTCTTTCTGCTCCGCTTCATATTCGGCGGACAGCTTCAAAAACCGTTCGTGACTGATTGCGCCGCTGATGTCGTCCTCATAAATGCGCTTGAAAATACGGTCAAGTTCCGTAATCCGTTTTTTCGCCTGTTCCAGTTCCCGCCGCCTGCGCTTCATTTCCTTTTCCGCTTCCGCAAACCGCTGTTTCCGTATCAGTTCCATAAAAGCGGTAATGTCCTCATAGAACAACGCCGTCACATGGAATATCCTCTGCCGGACGATTGCCTTTAAAGTTTCCTCACGGATAAAGTGCGCCGTACAGCTTCCCGTATTGCTCTTGTAGTTGGCACAGCGGTAATGGTCTTGTGAGCCGTCAAAACTCTTGCAGGTGGCAAAGTGCAGCTTGCTCCAGCAGTCGGCGCAAAACACCAAGCCGGAAAATAAGCCTTGCCGTTCCACTTTTGTAGGGCGGCGTTTGTTTGCCCGTAATTCCTGCACCCGTTCAAAAACTGCTTCCTCTACAATCGCTTCATGGGTATTGCGGAAAATTGCCTGTTGCTCCTTTGGGGCGGGAATACGCTTTTTCAACTTGTGGGATTTGGAATAGCTTTTGAAATTGACGGTATGCCCGCAGTAGTCCATACGCTCCAAAATGCCGACAACGCTGTTCTCGTTCCAATGGTACGGATCGTCGGGAAGTGCTTTCCCTTTCTTTTTCACATAGTAGGCTCTTGTTGTCAGCACCTTATCCGCTTTCAGGATTTTTGCTATCCGCATAGGCCCGTTTCCGGCAACGCACAAATCAAAAATCCTCTTTACCACAGCGGCGGCTTCCTCATCTACAATCCATTGTTTCTTGTTGTTCGGGTCAACCTTGTAGCCATAGGGCGGCTTTGTCAGATGTTCCCCCGCCATGCCTTGCGCTTTCTTGATTGCCCGCACCTTTTTACTGGTATCTTTGGCGTAAAAATCGTTGAAAAGATTTCTGAAAGGGGTAAAATCGTTGTCGCCCTTTGCACTGTCAACGCCGTCATTGATTGCTATGTAGCGCACATCACGCTCTACGAAAAAGATTTCCGTGTAATAGCCGACTTTCAGATAGTCACGTCCCAATCTGGACATATCCTTGACGATTACCGTAGATACATTTCCCGCTTCGATTTCCGCAATCATGCGGTTGAAGTTCGGTCTGTCGAACGTCACACCCGAAACACCGTCGTCAATGAAAAATGTGGGGTTGGAAAAGCCGTTGTCAGTCGCATATTTGGAAAGGACTGCTTTCTGATTGACTATGCTGTTGCTGTCGCCATCTAAAGCGTCCTCTTGCGAAAGACGGGCGTATAATGCTGTTATCTGTCCGGTAGTAGTTGTGTATGCTGTCATGTGTTCATTCCTCCTGTAATGAACGCCGGACAAACAGGTTGTGATCTGTATTATAGCGGACTTCCTCTGTTTTGTCAGCAGGCGTTTTGAAAGTTTCCGATTTTATCAGCCGCTTCATCTTGTCATAGAGCCGCTCCGAGCCGCCGCAGGAGGTTGACACCTCATAGATTGTGCCGCCGATTTCATAGCAGACAGTTTCATTCAGCGGATTTCCCCGTTTTGGCAGAAACCCGCTGTTTTCGGTTTCTTTTTTCCGTTCCATTCCTTTCCGTCCTTTCCTTAAATCCGAGATTAGATTGAGTTGGGAGCAAGCACAGCAAATGGGTACTCATTTGCGGCTTGCTTCTTACGCAGCAAGCATAGGAAAAGAGTACTCTTTTCCCAAAATGCGCCGCATTTTCCTTGTTGGGATAGTCCCAAACCCTTTCACTCTATACAACACTTGAAAATGCAAAAATGCCGAAGATTTCACAGAAAATTCATAAAGAAATTTCCACTCACTACTAATACGGTAGGCGTGTCCTGTTTAGGCAAAGTCGGCACATAAAATGTGCTTGTTTCTCTCCTCAATATCTATCAGAAAATGAAATATGTAACTTTGCCAAGAAGTCCATTGACTCTGATAACTTAACTTGATATAATAGCAATGTTACTAATATAATATAATATGTTGGGAGGTCAGAAATGGATAAAATAATTCTGGGACTTTTGCTTATGTGCAATAGAACAATATACCAATTAAGGGAACGGATTAACAAAGGCATAAATCTGATGTACAGCAGTAGTATGGGGAGCATACAGGCGGCAATCAAAAAATTGCTGAATTGTGGCTATATCAGTTTTGAGGAAATGATTGACAACGGAAAATATAAGAAAGTCTATTGTATAACGGAAAGCGGAAAGCAATATTTTTTTGAGTGGATAAACGCCCCAATAGAAGAACAGAATCCTAAAAGCCCGGAGTTGGCAAAGGTCTATTTTATGGGATTTTCAGATAAGCAAAATCGGGAAGCAAATATACAAAAACATTTATTGTTTTTAAGAGAGCAATACAATGCATTAGAAGCGATATGTGAGGAAGCAAAGAGTATTGATGTTCCAAGACAGTATAAAGATATTCTTAATTTTCAATTTGCATCTGCTCTTTACGGTAAAGACTTAATCAAATTCAATATTGACTGGTTTGAAAAACTATTAGAAAAGATGAGGAACAGCGAAGTATGAAAAAATACAAACTGGATAAATCGCCCATTATTTATTACATTAGCGGAAAGGAAAAAGCTGAATGGGTACTTTTTCTTCACGCTGCTTTTGTAAACCACAATATGTTTCAGACACAAATTGATTATTTCCAAGAGAGATATAATATTCTCACTCTTGACATTATCGGTCACGGAAAATCAACTCAAACACAAAAAGGCGATAGCATAAACAAGATGTCTGCATGGATAAATGAAATCTTAAAAACGGAAAAAATCAAGAAGATACATATTGTTGGAATTTCATTAGGCGCTGTATTAGCGCAGGATTTCGCCAATCAGTATTCGGAAGCAGTACAATCGCTTGCGTGCTTTGGCGCTTATGACATAAACAACTTTGACATTAAGTTACAGAAAGAAAACAGTTTGTCGCAAATGTTTATGATGTTTAAAGGTATATTTTCTGTCAAATGGTTTGCTAAATCGAATAAGAGATTGTCCGCTTATACTTTGCAGGCGCAAACAGATTTTTACGAAATGAACATTAAGTTTTCCAAAAAATCGTTTATGTATTTGGCTTCTCTGAACAGTATGGTAAATGTTTATCAAACAAAACCGAGAAAGTATCCTTTATTGATTGGTTGTGGAGAATACGATATTCCAGCAGAAATATCTGCCATAGAAATGTGGAAGAACAATGAACCAAAATGTGATGTAATTATATTTGAAAATGCAGGACATTGTGTAAATATGGATACACCTCACAAGTTCAATGAAATTTTGGAGGGATTTTTGTCGAGTGATAAACAATAAAAATATTTGGGTGCGCTGTCCTATTTGTAACAATAAAACCCGAAACGCAATCAGAGAGGACACCGTCCTAATCAATTTTCCTCTGTTTTGCCCGAAATGCAAACAGGAAACGTTGATAAGCGTGAAGCAACTGAATATAACAATTCTTAAAGAGCCGGACGCACAGACGCAGAGCCGATAGCCAAGGATTTACAAAATCCAAAGCTATCGGCTCTTTCCTTTTATTCGGAGGTATCGCCATGTTTGCCGTTCAATCGTTTCATAGCCAGTTGTCAAAAAAAGCGTTGTTCCATTAAGGGGTTTCCCCGCCCATGAAAGTGAACACACAGGTCATATAGATAATATTATCAATTCACATTGTTCAAACACCCGTACAGTTTTGCGCTGTACGGGTCTTTGTTTTAGTAACCCCTTGCCGGGAGGAAAGGGGGTGAATTGAATGACTTATACAGAGCAGTATCGGGAGCATATCGAATATACTTTCAACAGCTTTTGCAAGACTGTACTTTATCATGCCGCAATCAACGCCTGTCGGGATTTGCAGAGGAAACAGCAACATGAAGTATCTCTTGATTATCTTCGAGAATATGACATTGAGCCTGCCTGCACAGATGAATATTTTGTTGTCTATGACGAGCCTACCGCTTTTTCTGTCTGCGGGGAAACGGTAATCGTGGAAAGTGTATTGCTGGCAAAAGCATTGTTGCGTCTGCCAGAGAAGCGACGGGAAATCCTGTTCCTGCGTTTCTATCTGGGGTACAGCGACATTGAGATTGGCGAGATGACAGGACGTTGCAGGAGCAGTGTCAACCGCAGGAAAAACTATGCGCTTCGCCTGTTGCGAAAGGAAATGGAGGCATTACAAAGTGAAGAATAGGAAGAATAAGCTACTGCCCTATGAAGTGATTGAAAAAGCGGTTGCCGGAGAGCCGGAAGCAGTCAATACTGTATTACAGCATTACACAGGCTATATTAAGTATCTGTCCTACTTTCAAGGACATATCAACAGCGATATAGAAAACCGCTTGAAATCACAGCTCATGGAAGCAATCTTGAAGTTTCGTTTTGACAGGTAGGGAGTAGCAAAGCCATGAAAAGCCGTCAAGGATAAACTTTGCGCAAGCGTCCTTGACGGCTTTTCCTGTCTTTGCTGTTGAGTAGACAAGAGGGCACAAACGGATAAACCGCTTGCGCCCTCTGCCATTATGGGAAGAATGT
>CAKTAA010000088.1 GCA_934526185.1 uncultured Eubacteriales bacterium
GGGAACCGCGGCGTATGATTTAATGGAAAAAGCTGCTGCCGCCCTGTCCCAGTTGACAGAAATACTTCCGGACGCAAGAGCATATGCGGAAAAGATTGACGGTATGCGTTACGAGCTGGAGGATATCGGCGAAACGGTCTATACCCTGATGGAGGAAGAAGCGAACGCCGGTGATATTACATTGCGTCTTGATAAAATTGAAAGCCGTCTGGACGCAATTGCCAAGCTAAAGCGCAAATACGGCGAGAATATTCGGGAGATCCTAATGTTCCGTGCAGAAGCCGCGGCTGAGCTATCGGAAATTGAAGAGGCGGATCTGAAACTGGAGGAACTGCAGCGTGCATATACATCGAAGCTTCAAGAGGTGCAGGTTTCTGCTGCAAAGATTACAGCCGCGCGAAAACGTGCAGCCGTTGAACTCGAAAAAAAAATGATTGAGGGATTGGCTTTCCTCGATATGAAAAAGGTGCGCTTTCAGGTTGATATACAGCCGTTAAGGGATTCAAACGGGGAGATGAAATTCAGTGAAAATGGTGCAGATACCGTAGAATTTCTTATCGCAACCAATCCGGGAGAGCCGCTCAGATCGATGTCGCAGATTGCCTCGGGCGGTGAGCTGGCTCGGATTATGCTGTCTGCCAAATGCGCGACGGCCGACAGAGACGGCATCGGCACGATGATATTCGATGAGGTGGATACTGGCGTATCAGGAAAAACGTCGCATAAGATCGGCGTTAAGCTGCGCGAACTGAGTGTTGTTTCACAATGTCAGGTGCTCTGTGTAACGCATTCCGCGCAGATTGCTGCGGTTGCAGATCACCATTTTCTCATCGAAAAGGAGGAGAAAAACGGAAGAGCAGAAACATCAGTTACACCGCTTCAAAGAGAAGGGCGCATAAAAGAAATTGCGCGTATCATGGGTGGTCTTCAGACGACCGATACGCTGCTGCATACGGCAGAGGAAATGCTTGACGAGGGTTTGAGTTTGTTCGTTCTTTAACAAAGAGCCTGTATAAGCAGCACAGAATCCGCATTGCTTTCCGGAAAACGATGAGAGGCGGTGTCTCATGTCAGAATATAATATAATTAGACCTGATGTAACGAATCTGCCGCAGATACAAACAATGTGGGGACAAATTTTCGGCGATTCACCTGAAGAAATCCAGCGCTTTTATCAGTATTTTTACCGGCAGGATCACTGCCTTGTTGCAAAGGCAGGAAGTCGGATTGTATCCATGCTGCATTCTATAGAATACGGGGCGTGCGCGCAGGGAAGAGAACTGAAAGGCGCGTATCTGTACGCAGTGGCAACAGATCCGTCCTTCCGTGGCTGTGGATTGTCATCCGCTCTCCTTCGGGAGCACATACAGAGTCTGAAAAAAAGCGGCTTTGATTTTGTCTTTTTAATACCGGAAACGGATAGCTTGTATCCTTTTTATGCACGTTTCGGCTTTCGCAAAGCACTGAAACGGCGATTGTATGTACCGGATACGTCTGACATACCGTCAGAATGTTGTAAGGATATGGACAAATTATATGAAAGATATCTATATCACCTTGCATCACGGAATACGTACATAAAGCTGGATTTTGAATCTTTTGCCTTGACCGTAGGATACCGACAAGCGGCGTTGACTGACGATGGCTATGTGATATATACGCAGACAGACGAGGGAATTGATGTACGGGAGACGATGGGGACGCTGCCTGAATGGCTGAAGGATATAGGCAAAAGGGAGATAACAGGCATGGTTCTGCCGCTGTCGTCCGAATTTCCGAAAAATTGCGAATTTGAACTGGCCAATTTACTGAATTGAAAGAAATATTTTGCTGCCGGACTTTTTGCAGCAGAAAACGCTGTTAGTTAAATTTTTCTCCGCAGAATGCATCATGTTTCTGCGGAATTTTTATTTTAGCAGGGAAGAATCGATACAACCTATGGTTGTACCAATTGCTGCCTAATAAAAAACGCGTCTGTTCCGATTATCCGCTATCTGTGCTATAATGATTATATAGATGTTAAGGAGATGAAAATATGATCGATAAAAGATATTTCGGAAAGAGAATAGCACAATACAGAAAAAGGCGGAATTTGTCGCAGGCTGATCTTGCAGAATATCTTGGCGTTACCTCACAGGCAGTTTCCAAGTGGGAATGCGGGAGCGCGCTTCCGGATGTCGAGTTGCTCCTTGAGCTATCCCGACTTTACGGTGCTACTATTAACGCCTTGCTCTGCGGTGACGATTTGCTTTCGCGGATAGCGGATCGTTCCTTTACCATGCGAGATATTGCCTGCTTTGTTGATGAAGCCGAACGATTGTACAACAGGAATTGGGCAAAGGAAATCGTATCCGGTCAATGGATAAGGCGCAACTGGGAAGCGCAGAAGAAGCATATCACTCCGGTTTACGAAGATGTTGCAAAAAGAATCAACGCTCACGGCGGTACTATCCTTGAGATCGGTGCGGGCCCCGGCGGCGGTTTTATGCCGTCAATTCTCTTTGAAAAACCTGATGCAAATATTATAATCAGCGATTTATCACCAACAGTCGTGCGGGAATGGAAGAAGTTACTTGACGGCGAACTGCATTCGCCGAACATCTTTTACGCGGCGCTGGATAACTGTGACCTGCCGTTTCAAAACGATAGTATTGATGTCGTTTCAGACGGCGGCGGAATTGGAAATACCGAAGGAGAGCGTCAAAAGGCTCTAAATGGTATATACCGAATATTAAAACCCGGCGGTTTGTTTGTAACGTCAACCGGCTTTGTCACCAAGGAGACGCTGTCCGCACTTCCTGAGAATGTTCAGCTACAGCTTCTTGAAAAACGTCCCGACATCTTTCAGGATTTATATGAAGAAACCGTCATAGCCGGATTTACAAAAATCGACAGTATGATAAGCGGATGCTGGTATACGGAGAACGATGACAGCACAATAGCCGACTTGGCCCGTTCACTCGGCATAAATCTGAAATTTACAAGCTACGTGCGGTACTGTACAAAATAAATAGATCAATTTTGGCGAGAGTTCCAACTCTTTTCCTCTTTGGGTGTCTATATCTTATGACCGCTGAAAAAAGCGGGCGAAAGCTTTCGGAGGATCAAAACAGATGACAAGAAAACAAGCTGAGGACATTGCAGCCCGATACCTGAAACCCGTGTACGGATTTGCGCTGAAACGGTGTGCAAATCCGCAGGACGCAGAGGACCTTGCGCAGGAGATCATTTTTAAGGTTTATCGTGCTCTGCTGACACATGGTGATATTGAATCTATTGATAAATTCATATGGACGGCAGCACATAACGCCATGAGCAATTATTACCGCGGCAAGTCGAGGTATATGATGGGCATATGTACGGACGAAGAGGCCATTCTGGCCTTGCCGTCCGACGAGGATGTATCCGACGCGGTCATAGAAAGGGAGACTGCGAAGAGGCTGCATATGGAAATTGCGTATTTGTCAAAGCTGCAGCGCCGCATTGTGATTGCCTATTACTATGAAAACAAAAAGCAGGAGGCAATTGCAAGGGAACTTCAAATACCTCTCGGCACAGTGAAATGGCATCTGTTTGAAGCGAAAAAAGAGTTGAAGAAAGGTATGGAGACGATGAGAAATTTGGATGAGCTGAAATTTAATCCGATCAAATTTGATTTTTGCGGTACCAGCGGATCTGTCGGCACGAAAGGGAACAACGGCAACTTTTTCCGAACCACCCTTTCCCAAAATATTGAATATGCGGTTTGGAAAAATGCCAGAAGTGCAAAGGAAATAGCAGAGATCCTCGGTGTATCTCCTGTATATGTAGAAAGCGAAGCGGAATATTTGTACGAATACGGCTTCCTGACAAAGCAGGGGGAAAAATATCTCTGCAATATTCTGCTTGATGAGCCGACCGATGAACTTGTCCGTATACACGATGAAATGTATACAAAGGCGGCAAAGCTGTATGCCAACGCGTTGTATGATGCAATAGATTCAGACGGAATTCTTGACAGCGGCGATATTTTTGGCGGAGCGGCGTACGGCACACCTTCTCTTGTTCAGGACAATCCACTGAATAAAAACTTTATCCTTTGGGCGCTTATTCCCTATATTGCCGCTTGGTCTGGGGAAAGGCTGATGGACAACAGCATTTCCTTTGAGGAGGCGTGTACCCTGCGTCCGGACGGCGGACAGAATATATGCCAGGCTTCCGTATCAAACCCGCAGGTCAAACAGCCGATGTATTATGACAGTATGAAATGCTGGTACGGCCCCTGTTGGAATGCGAATGAGGATTTTACACTGTGGCAGATTGATTCAGAATGGTCTGGATGGAGAATCGGCGATAATTATCCAAACGAAGCCGGACGTATTTTATCAATGCTCCCGCGGCTGCGTGACGGGAAGCTTACGCCGGAAGAATATGCGTATCTCGCTGAAAAGGGCATTGTGAAAATTGCCGGAGAGCCGGACGGCATCTTCAAGGTCGAACTGCAGGCGGTTTGGATTCGGGATATTGAATCCAAAAACAAACTGATTGCAATCGGAGATCGGATCAAAGAAAAGCTACACACACAGTTTAGAGAGCTGAAGATGCCCTTTGTCAAGGCAGTGCTCAGTCAAACGCCGAATCAGCTACAGATTATGCAGAAATTTGTTCTTCAGTTTCTCTTTTCATCGGACGGCTGGTTTATCCTGCATTGCCTAAAAGAGCTTGTCGAAAACGGCAAATTGAAAATACCGTCAGAGGAACAGAAAAAATCCTTATCTGTCGTGATTCTCCCAAGCAGATAAATACAAAACGCCCGAATTTAGAATTCGGGCGTTTTTGAGTACGCATAGGAAAAGCGGATTTAGATATCTCCTTGTTCAGCGGCGATAACCATTTACTATTGAACACAGTGCTATAAAACAATGTCCTTGCTGCATTGAATGGCGGGGTACGGATCTCCGTTGAAACCCGCTCACGCATTGTATGGCTCTGAGAAACTGTTCGAACCGGTGAAACCAAGCCTCCCTTATTAAACAGTAGTCAATAAAGGGCCTGAAATTTGCTGTCATAGAGAGTGGATAAAAGATGTTGCACTTTCGCCCCTCTTTATTGCCTCTATTTATACGGCTGTGTAACGTCAGCCACAGCTAAAATCGACTTTTTCTTTTTTATTTACTTTTTTACTTTCCGGTATGCAGAGCCCTCATGGCATTGCAAATAGCTATGACAGAAACTCCGACGTCAGCAAATACGGCCTCCCACATATTGGCGTAGCCGAGTGCTCCCATTATCAGCACCAGCGCCTTGACAGCCAGCGCAAATATAATATTCTGTCTGACGATTCCCAGTGTCCGACGGGATATACAAATTGCCTCTGACAACGTTCGGGGCTGATCGTCCATCAGAACGATATCCGCTGCTTCAATTGCAGCGTCTGCCCCCATAGCCCCCATTGCCACACCAACATCTGCACGCGCGAGTACCGGTGCGTCATTGATTCCATCACCGACAAACACCAGAGAACCTTTGCTGCTTTTCTGCTTCATTAAAGATTCTACACATTTTACTTTGTCATCCGGCATAAGCCCGGCACGTACTTCGTCAAGCCGAAGCTCTGCTGCCACACTTTCTCCAACCGCCTGTATGTCTCCCGTCAGCATAACTGTTTTTTTAATTCCTGCGGCCTTCAGCGCATCTATTGCCTCTGCTGCCTGTGGCTTAATTTCATCCGATATAACGATATGACCCATGTATACACCGCTGACCGCCACATGAACGGTGGTACCGATTCGGTGGCAGGGGTGCCATACCGAACCGATTTCATCCATTAGTTTGTCGTTTCCGACGCATACGGTTTTGCCGTCGATCACGGCGGAAACACCTCTTCCGGGCAGTTCCCGCACCTCTTCAAGCCGCTTGCGATCCGGCGCTTTGCCGTATGCTTCGCGCAGAGATTTTGAAATCGGATGGTCAGAATAAACTTCTGCCAAGGCCGCATATTCCAAAAGCTGGTTCTCCGAACAGGCGTCCGGATGTATGGCTGTCACATTGAAAACGCCTTTTGTCAGCGTACCAGTTTTATCAAAAACAACAATTTCGGCCCGCGACAAGACCTCCAGATAATTTCCGCCCTTGACCAGAATTCCCTGTCGGGACGCTCCGCCGATGCCTCCGAAAAAGCTCAGAGGCACCGATATCACCAGTGCACAGGGACACGAAATAACCAAGAAAATCAACGCGCGGTGAATCCATTCGCTCCAACCGCTCTGAAATATGAAAGGAGGCACCACAGCGAGCAGCACGGCTCCTATCACAACACATGGTGTATAATACTGAGCGAATTTGGTAATGAAATTTTCTGCCTTTGCTTTCTTGCTGCCGGAATTCTCAATTAATTCAAGTATTTTGGAAACCGTTGAATCTTCAAATGCTTTGGTCACCTGAATACGAAGCAACCCCTGCTGATTTACACAGCCGCTTACGACATCGTCGCCGGGTTCTACATCGCGCGGCAAAGATTCACCTGTCAGCGCCGCGGTGTCAACAGAGGAGCTTCCTTCTAAAATAACGCCATCCAGCGGAATTCGTTCTCCCGCTTTTACAACAATCACATCCCCTACCGCAACTTCTTCCGGTGAAACCTGCTTCAGATCGCCGTCCTTCTCAAGATTGGCTGCGTCCGGACGAATTTCCATAAGCGATGTTATAGCGCGGCGGGATTTGCCGACGGCGAGTCCCTGAAAAAGTTCTCCTATCTGGTAAAAAACCATGACAAATACGGCTTCAGGGTATTCACTCGTGCAGAACGCACCTACGGTAGCCAATGCCATTAAAAAATTTTCGTCAAAAATCTGTCCGTGCAGAATGTTTCGAACAGCTCTCCAGATAACATCCCATCCGGCGCACAGATAGGGGAGCAAATATAGAAAAGGTTTCCAAATTCCTTCCGATGGCAGAAGCCATATAAGCGCCAAAAGCACCGAGCTGCACAGGATACGCAGTAGCATTCGCATCTGAGCTTTTGTCATTGCAAAATCATTCCTTTCCTGTATCGATAAAATTATGTATACCCCTCTGAATACGGATATCAGCTCTGCCGCCTGCAAAGGCAGGAAATTTCTTTTTCTAAGTTATTTCTGCAGGTATCTTGTGCAAAAATAGCAAAGGATGCTGTTCATTAACTTTTCTGAAGCCTCAGATTCAGATGTACAGATATTCTCGCAGCCAAACGCACGGAGCCGACTTTCAAATTTCCAGTATTCCTATATACAGATAGTACAGTCCGGCTCGATTTTACGGCACACTCGAATCATTTCGTCTACAATGGATGAAAACTGATCGTCATCTGCTGTCAGTGTGATTCTTTGAGTCAGAAAGCTGACCGTTACCGCTTCTACTCCCTTGATATGCCGAATAGCATTCTCCATTTTTGCAGCACAGTTCGCACAGTCCAGATTTTTTAAAGCAAATATTTTTTTCATTATATTATATACCTCCTCCCTAAAAGTTTTAATATTATAAAAGATACGAATTTACTCCTCAATGTGTTCCATACCCTGGCCGATAATTTTCGACACATGGCCGTCCGCAAGGGAATAAAAGACATTTTTCCCTTCCTTTCTGGCCTTTACAAGCTTATTGATTTTCAGCAATCTGAGCTGATGAGAGACAGCAGTCTGCGTCGCTCCGAGCAGCTGAGCAATATCGCACACGCAAAGCTCCTCTTCGAATAAAGCATATAGAATTTTAATTCGGGTAGAATCGCCAAACAACTTAAACAGCTCTGCCAGATCATATAATTTTTCGTCCGGGGGCATCTCCACGTGGACTCGGTTTACCGTATCTTCGTGTACGTTGACGCATTCACAAGATTCCATATTATCACCTCTTATATATATTCAAACAATCATATGATTATATGTTCATATGATACACCATAAAACGATTTTTGTCAACAGATTTCTAAAAATAAAAGGTTAAATTACGGATCGAAAGTTTTTCTATATATAAAGCTGCTCACCGCATTCAGCGGTGAGCAGCTCTCAATACACAGGCATTCGGTCAGATAACTTCCATAATTTGTTTCAACTGTCTCACAAGGGCAAGCCGTGCTTCACCCAGATGACGGTCTCGTTTTTCGACTTCTGACGCGGCAGGAAGATGAGATTCACGGCAGATTACAACGGAATCCTGCTTTCGGACAAGAGCCTCCGCATTGTCATATTGTCCTGTGATTCCATATAGCTGAACCATTGTAAAAATGACAGCCATGCGTCCGACAGAATCAAGATCCAAATCCAGCGCTTTTTCAAACGGCCGCAACGCCTCCTGTCAGTATTCGTTTTGGAAATGATATTCAGTATCGGAACAGACATAATCGCTTCCATCTTTTGTAAAACCGTAACTGCCGTTGTTTTGCTGTCTCAGAACAACGAGAGCGAATCCGAGCTGCTTGAGAATTTCCGGTTCAGACGGAAATTCTGTTATCGCCTTACGCAGCGTAGCTGATACGCAGCCCGCGTATGCTTTCCCCTATTTTTTACCTTCATAGAAATCACCATGTCTTTGAAGAGCAAAGACTTCCTTTCGTAGCGGTACATACGCCGCTTGTCACCGGTGCAATTCTATTTTATAGGACGGCAGGAAGATAATCAATAATCAATTTGTTGTTGCGAATTCAAGCAACACGTGATTGGTGCTTACGGTTGTATAACAAGAGGAGGAAAGAGAACGCCGGAAGGCTGCCTCTGGAACACCCTGCATAACGCACAAAATAAACCTATGGTTCTCGGCAGGTTTTAATCTATAAATTCCGTTAGGTGCAGATATAATTTGCCTTAACAGAAATTTACGTTGTATCTTTTAACCGTTCTTTCTGCTTTTCATTACCTTTGCAGGGTTACCAACGGCTACACTATATGGG
>CAKTAA010000089.1 GCA_934526185.1 uncultured Eubacteriales bacterium
TGCGAGATCGGTGCCACCACTCCACATCAACGGTTCTTCCGTCTTTCAAAATGTACTGTAGATGATGATTGGCGGGAACGATAATTTGCTGAACTTGATCCAATAGAACATCCCGGTTCAACTCGTCCACAGCCAATACCTCTTTGGTTTTTGCAATCAGGATGTCTTCGGGGATTTTCTGTGAGGGACAGACGTCTTTGCCCATGATATAAAAACTTGGGCACGTCCAGACAGCTTTATCGTACTTTTTGACATTGGTACGATGGTATCCGTATAACCGCCCACAATAGCCGCAGAGGATCAGCCCGTGAAACAGATGGTATGGCTGAATAGCTTCTGTGCCGCTCCTTTTCCGCGAGACTCCTCTTGCCAGCAGTTCAGCCTGAACTGCGTCAAAGGTCTCCTGATCAATAATGGCTTCGTGGCTGTTCTCAACATAGTATTTGCGAACCTCACCATGGTTAATCTTGCTGACTTTTGTGCGAAAATCTGGGACAAAGGTCTTTTGGAGCAGTAGGTTGCCGGTATACTTTTCGTTGGTAAGGATACGGCGGATGGATGTGCCACTCCAGGCATTACCGTTATCCGGCTGAACCTTTTGCAATATCAGCTTTTTAGCAATACGGTAAAGGCCCATTCCAGACAAGTAATCCATAAAGATTTGACGTACAATCTCCGCCTCTTCTGGTATGACAACCAGTTTCCCGTTATCCAGCCTGTAGCCGAGCATTTTTCCCACCCACGGTTCTCCGTTTTCGAACCTTTTTCGGATGCGCCACTTCTGGTTCTCACTGGCGGAGCGGGCTTCCTCTTCGGCATACATAGCAAGCAGGGTCAGGAGCAGCTCTCCGTCCGGGCTGATGCTGTGCATATCCTCTTTCTCGAAGTAACAGTCTATACCCAGCTTCTTGAGCTCGCGGATCGTCTCCAGCAGAATTACGGTGTTCCGGGCAAAGCGGGTCACCGACTTGGTGACGACAAGATCGATTTTGCCCTCCCGGCAATCTTGCAGCATCCGCTGGAACTCCGGGCGGTTGATTGTTGTGCCGGAGATCCTGTTGTCCGAGTAGATAGAAACCAGCTCCCACTCCGGGTGGGCCGCAACATAATCACGGTAGTATTCTGTCTGCGCCTCCAGTGAGTGGAAGGCGGCGTCTTTATCGGACGAAACGCGGGCATAGGCAGCGACACGGATGATCTTCTGTTCCTTCGGCTTGGCCGGTATTTCTTCAATACGCATGGTTCTTACCTCCTGATAGTATTCATCACTCTGTTTCCCGGAAGAGTCAAGGCTTGATCTCGATAATCTCCCGGTGCTCTCTGCGCCATTTTGTACGGCAGTAATCCGAGCAAAACAGCGTTCCCCGCCGTACCGTCCCCCGCAGCGGTTTATGGCAATACCGGCAGAGAGGCGCGTTCTGTTTCTCGGCCTTCGTCTTCCGGGAGCCAGCGGCTTCCAGTCCTTTGCGCCTACAGATAGACTTCACGGTATTGGGGGAAAGCCCCAGTTCCCGGCCAATAAAGCTGTAGGGGTAGTTTTCTCGCCGCAAGGCGGCAATTTGTTCTAATTGTTTTGCAGTCATGGTTTTCCTCCAATCCTTGGTTTTCTCGTTTTGTGCGGAAGTTTGTTCCACTACTTACTAATAGACACTCTCCACCCGTTTGACCCAACCCAATAAAGAACAACTTTCTCTCGGCCCCTTATAAGGCAGTCTGCTGAGCTTAACCGGTATCGCTCTCTGACCACCTGATTCTCTGACTTGACAGGCTGGCAAAAGCTGTTCTTCCTCCAGACGATAGCTCTCTCTTGTAGGTTTGGCAAGGGGAAATTTGGGCAAATTTTTGCCCCTATTCGGAGCGATAAAACGTGCCCGAACAGGGGTAGAATGGCAAATAAGGTGCAGGAAAAAACGCTGTTGTAATTTGTACAAAGTATGGTGTAGCAATGGTATTGCTGGCCTGTATAGGGGATTATTCGCCGCTGGGACGGAAGGGTGCTAAATGGGGACGGTTCTGGCAGCTGGCCGCCGACAGAACGGGATTATTGCTTTAGAATAAGCAATAAATCGTTTCCCTAAAAGCCAAAAATGCCGGAAGCATGCGGGTTTGCGGTAGGGTGTTCGTAGAGCGAAGATTAGGGCGATAGGTCAGTTATGGCAGCGGGATAACAGAGGTAGAATGTAGTTTTTTCTCATTTTACTGACAGTCAAGAATGCTGCAAAAACACAAAAAACCATGCGGCAAGTGAGCCGCATGGCTTTGAGCACAATCTGGGGGTACTTTGGGGAAGGTTTCGGAGCAAAGGCTACAAGAGGTGCCATGGCCTTCATTTAATCGTCCGCCCATTCCAACTTGAGGTGATTAGCGCGCCGCCAGACGAGTAATACGTCGACTATACAAAATAGCAGTCCAAGGAGAATTTGAACCATATACACTTACTTGTAGGGTGAAAAATACCCAGGGAAGGCGTCTTGAGGTAAGTTGGCCTTTTCTAAAAGTGTTGTGGCCTTACTCATAGAATTATTAGCGTGATCTAAATAATAATCATCATCTTGAAGGTCTAAAGGAGTTCCCGTCCAATAATGTAATGCTAGTGCTAATACACTCAATGTTTTTATCTTTATGCCTAAAATCGCATTGATGTCGGTCACCACATTCCAATAATCGGTTCTTTTGTTTGGCAGATCCCAACAAATAACTAATGGCACCACTTCGGTTTCCTTTTCTTGTTTTCGGCATTTTAGGACAGCGTAGTCGTCAAGAAGATTTCTTGGAGCGTCTAATATTTCCGTTGAAGGAATTTCAATTTCGACGACAGACTTATATCCAAGACAATCGATCAGGGCATCAAAGCGCTCGCTGTTATCACCTTTTCTTGGAAAATATATTTTTAATCCAAGCCCCTCCACCAGCAAACGGATTAACTCATTTTCCCCATCCGGAGTTAACTTGACGATAGTCAATGAATCGCGCAATTGAACCATTTTCTCGTTAAGGGAACAATTGTTGTTTAGCAATTCTTTTATTCGTGATTTGCTAATGGTTGGGTCATTGCCTTGGAGGCTTTTATAGATTTTCAAATTTTATCACTCCTCTTTTTCCTTTAAATTCACTGATTTCGTAGTAGGAATTCGTATTAGCACAGTAAAAGGCCGCACGAATAAGGGTCTCCACATCCAATAACGCTATGTTTATATGATAGGTTTCATATATCTCATCGATTAGTTTATATACGTCAGACCGATCATTTGGCAATCTAAAGCCACAGGCAATAGAGCTCTCTTCATAAGTTGTGAGGAAGGGCTTTCTAGCTAATAGCAAAACTTTGTTCTCTAAAGCTTGTCTAATCGCTTTGACAGACAGCATCTCCTCTTCTGTGGGTGATTTTACTTCAACAGGTATTGAGTTTTCATCATCTGGAATCATCACGTCATATCTCATATTATTGTTACCTGCTGAAGGGGCAAATGCATCCCTGTTAAAAATGTAGCCGAGGAGATCTGCGATCATGGGATAGAAATCAGACTGTTTCATGGTAGAAACACTATCCATAAAGAGGGAAACGGCCTTTTCTATGTTGTCATCTGCATCTTTTAGTGTTTTCTCCAGCCAATGGCTGATTCGTTCGCTTTTCGATAACGCTGATTTTTTGGACTCTACGACGGCTTCTGTTTTATATGAATGCAAGTTAACATCTATTGTAATCGCAGTCTCATGGTGTTCTGTACCAGTTGACAGAACATTCTGTGGTAATACTTTATCCAACTCATTTTTTGAGAAAAATTGATATGGAGAAAAAAGAATATCTGTTTTTCCGGTCTCTTTATAAACATGAGACAATAGTTCTTTATGAGTTTCGAGTTCACCTTCCACATCAAAGCCCGCTCTTCTGAACATACAGAGAAGAGCCGTTTCCACTAACTCTTTTGATGTTTCGTCATCGATATTTATATCTGCTCCTTTGATGTTGTATGAGGCATCAATCGCAGAAACGGCGTTAAGACCTTTCGGGGTCAGGACGAGAAATGGTGCTGAGCCGTAGATTCTGAGATTCTCTTTTTTAAACCAACCCGTAAATTCAAGTGAAGAGATAACAAACCTAGTCAGATTTCTTACTGAATTAGCCTGCATACCATTTTCATCGGCAAGATTTTGGATTTGTTTATTCAGCACACGAATGCTTCTTGTGCTTCTGATCTCTTGCAGAAACCTAATTTTGCGTGCCACCTCTGCGGTATCGTAACCATCAGATAGATTCATTGGTCCAAGAAGAATTTCGTCTCTATGTATCTTGCCGTCTAAGGCGTTTGCGAATAGAAACATGTTGACAAAAGGCTTATTGATATCGGAAAACTTTACATCAAGAATATGATTCGGATATTCAATACCGAGAAGCGATTGGGCAAAGAGGGCGGCAGCTCCGTTGCCTGAGAGCGCCACATGAACACCAAGATAAGTAAAATTGAAATTCAATGCCTTTTCACCCGAAGTAATCCATCCAAGGAATCTAAACAGCTCCGAATAACTTTTTGCTTGCATTTTCATAGACTTGCGAGAGTCGTCCTTGATTTGATATGAACGTTTCAGCGCTTCGTCACCAATATAGCCCGACGAGCTCGCCAGTTGTTCTCTAGCAAAAAATTCAGCGATATTATCCAAATCAAAATAGTCAGTGTTAGAGAACTCAACATACATTTTTCTAAAATTCTCTATAAGGATAGACATATCGGATATAGGGTTACGAAATCTAATCATTTCAGTTTTGCCTCCTTTGTGCATCCACGAGAGACAGACAACCCTTGCTCAAGGATTGTCTGCAAGTCGTATGGATTACAGCTATTTCAGCGTTTGTTCTACGCGAAATTAGCTTTATATTCCCATTATATCAAAACTATATATTTTTTAGGCGTTTTTCAGCGATATCGCACCATCGTTGCTCTAACTCAATTCCAAGCCATTTAATATTATGGCCCTGCCGATTTAGCTTTTCGCAACACACTCCTAAAGTCCCTGAGCCATGAAATGGGTCAAGAATGGTCCCTTCATACCTTCCTTCTTTATTTTTAGGGCAATACGCCTTTATTATCTCCATTATTAAAGCTTCTGGCTTCTGGGTTGGATGCGGCGTTTTTTCTTTTTCATATGCTTTGCCAGCTAATGTCGGATAAGCCCACACGTCTCCGCGCATAGCGCCATTCGGATTTGGTTTCCAAACTTTCTTCTCGCCATTTTTGCCCTTATAGTAAACAGGATTTTTTAATCTTTCGGTACTTTTATATGGCACACGGACGTCATCAACATTGTACGTCCATTTTGTTCTTGATTTTGAAAACCACAGAAACGGTTCATATTGTGTCAATGGGGCTTTCGAAGATCTTGAAAAGCCATTTTCGTAATACCAGATATTCATTCGTCTATAAAATAATCCGGCATTGTACATAATCGCCTGAATAAACCCGATGTAGTGGTGGATACCGAACCAAATAATGCTTCCGTATGGGTTAAGCAACTCTTTACAAAGGTTAATTCTATATTCCGTTATTTTTAGAAAATCCTCTAGCTCCAACTTGTCACTATCATTCCCGAAATCTTTGTTTAGATTATAAGGTGGATCGGTACAAATTAAATCAAAATGCAGGCCTTCCTCTGCAAATTCTTTAAGAATAGTATCGCTATCCCCTTTGATGACTCTGTTATATATCATTGCGTTTTCTTCTTTCCGTCTTTGTATTTCCTGAAAATCAATACATATTGGTGATGGATGTTCTCTACATAGGCAAAGGGGTAGCCGTAGGGGAGAAGGCTCTTGTGATTTTGTAACAATATTTTTGTCCCTTGAAGTTTCAAGATTCCTCCACCAGGGATTGAGGCTTTATTTAACCTACAGATTAAATCACTGTGGAAACTAATATAGTCTGATTTATCCCTGAAATCTGAAACAACTATAGCCATGTATTTCTCGTATTTAAGAGTCCTGGCACATTGAAGAAATATTTTATAAACCAATATGTCTAAGAATTCTTCATAGTTTTCAATATTGCCGAGGTCATTTTCACTCTCTGAGTATTTAGTTTCAAGATTATTGGCCACCCTATTTTTTATTACTTTCTGATCCTGCTTATGCAGAATACCCCAATATGGGGGGCTTGTTACCATGAAGTCCATTGATTCGGACGGAATTTTGAGCAATTCACGGCATGAATCACCATTAATAAAAGCATGCTTTTTACTGGTTCCCTCGCCAACTTCTGTTTCAAGTCGTTTAATTGATAGGTCGTGCCAAGCTTTAGACAATTCAATGCTAGTGCATATCCTCCCACATACCTCACAGGCTTTTGCCGTAGAACCTACGCCACCGAAGGGATCTAGTACGTGTGCGCCCGCCTTGGTAAAAAAGTTCACCAAATGGGCAATATCCTGAAATGAGTAGGGTGCAGGATGAAGCTTTTCGATTTGTGCATCCGGATGATTAGCTCCCAGCCCTTTTTGATAGAAGAAACTCTTGGTTTCTGGCAGCCAGTCCTTGCCCGTTAGATCATTTAAATTGTTCCTTGGATCGACAGTTCCGTTTACTAGTTCCCGGTATCTGTCACTTTTCATAAAATGCTCTAATTCATGGACGTCGTAGAGTTTTTTTGATTTACTTGTGATAGAGGTAATTAGACCCTCTTGTACGATCTTTTCAAAAGCATGCCGCGAGAGTTCGAGCATTTGCATCGCTTTTGAGCCACTGATCTTTGAGGCTTCCAGGCGTTCTTTAGTTTCTTCCTCAGTAGTTATGGTTCCCTCATCGTCAAATGAGAGCTGATATTGATTACTCATTTTTTCCTCCAGCTTTTGCGTCGTTTATATCCTCACGAACAAATTCCATGATGTCTCCTATATCACAATTAAACACCTTGCAAATTTTGTCTAAGGTTTCCATCGCAACAGGCTCATTTTTTCCTAATTTTGCGACCGCATTTGTACTAATATGCGCCATTTCTCGCAATTGAGACTTGTTCATCTTTTTGTCTATCAGCAGTTTCCAGAGTTTTGAATAATTGACAGTCATTGGCGTGCCTCTTTTCTTTATCTTTAAGCATTATAGCAAAATTATCTGCATTCATCAAGATAATATTGATAAAAGCCAAGAGTGCGTTTGGGATATAGGAGGGAAATAATACCGTTTTAGCATTTCTTATAAGTAATACAAGCACCATAACAGTGGTAATATGTCGCGCAAATTAGTTGGAGATAAGTATTGAAAAAGTTTATTTTTCTCCAAAACGGAAGGTTCGTGATATACTTTTCGTTTTCCCATTTTAGTTGCAATTGACACAGAAGATCATTTTTGCGCAAAAATCTTGCCTATTTGGGATACCAGTGGCAAGATATAGTTAAATGAAAGTGCGTTGTATTTTATTGAGGGTTACAATGACTAGCAAGCCAAGGATAATCCACTTAGAAGATTCCGTTGATAAACACATGGAGGTATGCCGGGAACTTCAGAAAATGGGTATTACCAGCGCGGAATGGGTAACCAGCGTCAACGAGGGGCTCGAAAAAATTGAAACCGCTATACAGAACGGTGCGCCCTTTGACCTCGCAATTTCCGATATGCACTACCCGATCCGGCGAGGTGAGGTTGCCGATTGGGAGGCTGGAGAGTATTTCCTCAAAGCTCTGGCCGAGAGAAACATCAACCTCCCTGTCATCATCTGCTCCACCCGGAACTACCGCATACCGGGCGCATACGGCAGTATCTGGTTCTCTGACCTGTCAGATTGGGAGATGGATTTACGCAACCTGATCAATGGGCTAGGCAAATAGTATTTTTTGAGACGCGGGATCAAACCGCGTCTCAATTCTTATATGATGGCCAGTTCGTGCCTCTTGCTTCTTAGTTTGCGTTGTTGAGCACTACGCAATAGTGGGCTGGGAGTGAGCGGAATGATGCTATGCCTAACCCGAGACAATCCAACGTAAGCGGTATGAAACTTGTCTGGGGAATGGAGGTATAGTTCTGTGCTTGAGAAAATTGGTGCAGAGGCGGAGAAAGTGGTGCAGAAAGAAACATCCGTGTCAGAAGTGGTGCGATAGGCTCACCACTGAAACTGGTCTTTTTCTCCCGCACACAAAAATGGTGCAGCTCGATCTCCAAGTGAAACCCTGAATCATCAAAAAAGAACTCAAAAAAGCGGGACACCCCTGTTATTCACAGGGGTGTCCCATAACTTTGCGCCGCTATGCGATATCCATAGACGACGTCCTAATATGGTGGAGGCGAGGGGAGTCGAACCCCTGTCCGAAAATCACTTGACACAGCTTTCTCCGAGTGCAGCCCATTGTTTGGGATTCCCCTCACCGGACGCCAACGGGCAGGCTTCCGGCTACGGTAGCCGCTTGGTCATGACGAGGGCCGCGACCCTCCCCCGTTCACGTTCACCGCTCATCGACGCCCTTATCCCGGCCGCGGTGCTCCGGGTAAGGACGGCAGCCTAATTAGGCTGCAACAGCAACAGTATTGTTGTCGTTTACTTTTTAAAGTTGCGGCTTTTATAGCGGGTCCGCTCCGCTACTCGCTTACCATGCCTCACAATCCCCGTCGAAACCTTTACGCCCCCTCATATCCGGGAATTACCGGACCTTCATTATACGAAGAATCCCGTCGGTTGTCAAATATATTTCTTGCCATTATTATCCCCTGGCTTACCCATGGGATTTTTCTTGTCTGCTCGGCGACATTGAAAATAACCTTCCTCAACAAATGGACTGTACCAAGGGAAAGAGACAAGAAAAAAGCCGCCGGGCACAGGATAGCGAAGAATTAGGTAAAGAGAGGGCG
>CAKTAA010000090.1 GCA_934526185.1 uncultured Eubacteriales bacterium
GATGGATGATCTGACGCGTCTGGCTTCTGTTCTTGAAACATACGATTTTTTCAGCGGACTGCATGTTTATATAGACGGTTTTCATGGCTTTACTCTGCAGCAGTATGCTGTTTTGCAGCACATTTTCAGGCAGAGCAGAAGTGTAACGGTGACGCTTTGCTGTTTGCCGGAGGAAAAGGATAGAGCGTGGATTTTTTCGCAGCCGCTTGAAACAAGCAGACAGATCCGTAAATTAGCGGATTCCTGCGTAAAAGAGGGCATACAGACTATCATTTTGCAGGAAAACAGAAGAACAGGCAACGAAACGCTGCGGTATCTTGAAAGAGACCTATTCGGTATAGGCCGAAATCTGCCCGTCAATACGACAGAGAAAGAAAAATCCAACCCGGTTTTTATCTGCGCTGCACAAAATATTTTTGCAGAGGCAGAATTCGTTGCACAGAGTATCTGGGCTCAGATTCGCCGCGGCCTTCGTTTTCGGGATATAGCGGTTGTGACCAGAGATACGGCCCGATACGAGGGAGTCCTTGACGCTGTATTTGAAAAGTACGAGATTCCTTACTTTATGGCACGCCGTGTAGGGATCATGACTAAGCCGCTTGTGCGTCTGATAACCGGAATTTTCAGAATCTTTGAATATCATTACCGGAAGCAGGACGTTATTTCATTTCTCAGAACCGGCCTTTGTCCTGTAGATATTGCGGACGCCTGCCTGTTTGAAAAATATGTGACAGCATGGAATCTGAACGGCAGCCGGTATACAGACGCATACCCCTGGACAATGAATCCTGACGGTTATACAGCAGCGGTATCTGATCGGACGGATGAAATTTTGCGGAAAGTGAATGCTGTACGAGAAGCGCTGATACGCCCTTTGGAAGATTTTAGGACAAAACTGATACAAAAGGGCGGATGTACGGTACGCGAAATTTCGCTGTGGCTGTGGGAATATCTGAGTTCTCAGGGAATACCGGAGAAACTGCAGAAATCCGCGGCCGTCAGCCGCCGGTACGGCGACCGCGCGGAAGCGTCGGAAACGGAGCGGCTTTGGGCAATTGCAATGGATGCGCTGGATCGACTGACAGAAGTCGCGGGGGAACAGCGGGTGTCGGTGTCTGAGTATGCTTGCCTTTTGGATATGCTGCTTTCGGACGTGGATATCGGCAACATACCGACAGCGGTAGACGAAGTCGTCATAGGCGACGCGTCGCAGCTCCGTACCGAAAGCATAAAGGTGATGTACATCGTCGGTGCAAATGACGGCTTTTTTCCGAAAAATGTGGATGACAGCGCATTTTTTTCTGCCTATGAGATTTCTGTTCTCCGAAGCATAGGACTTGAAATGTCTGAAAGCACGGAATCTCAGACAGCTAAGGAGCTGTTCTGTTTTTACTGTGCGGCTTCCGGAGCGTCGGAAAAGCTGTTTGTTACCTATGCCGAGACAGACGCAGCCGGCAAAGCCATGCGGCCCTCCATCGGTGTTCAGCAGGTCATTCAAATTACAGGTATGCCGGCGGTGAACGCAAATTCACTTCCGGTTTCGCTGCAGATCAGCCGTGAGCGTGCATCCTTTGAGCTGACAGCGCTTTACAGAGGGACGCCACTGGGGAAGGCGCTTCTGCAGTATTACCATGGACGCGCAAAGGAGTCGAATGTCTACGTGAGATGGCTTGAGGCGCTGGAAATTCCGCTTTCCGAACGCAGATACCGTTTGAAACCCGAGACAGCGGAGATGCTGTTCGGCCGTACCGTCAATTTGTCTCAGACACGGCTGGAGAGCTATCTGCTCTGCCATTTTTCGTATTACTGTGAATATCTTCTGAAGCTCCGCGAAAGCCGTCGGGCAGAAATGGGTTATGCGGATATAGGCAATTTTACGCACTATATTCTCGAGCATTTCATGCGGCAATATGCTGAACGAACTGCCGAGGGGAAGGGGGTATATACCCGCGCGGAAATTGTGAAGATTGTCGATGAAAAATTTGAGGAGTATGTACGGGACGTCTGCCGGATTGATATACACGGCGGCGGAACGGGGAGATTAAAATATTTATTTGGCAAGCTGCGGCGGACGGCGGTATTTTTATGCAGCAATTTGCAGAAAGAGTTTGGACAGAGTCGGTTTCGCCCCAGAGATTTCGAAGTACCGGTGACCTATGAAAGCGAAGATGGGATTCCTCCGTTGGCTGTTGTGCTGCCGGACGGCGGCACGGCATATGTGTTCGGAAAAATTGACCGTGTAGATACCTATGTAAAAGACGGTACGACATATTTTCGCGTTGTAGATTACAAAACAGGCGTCAGAAAGTTCTCAATGGCGGATATTGAGATGGGATTGAACCTGCAGATGCTGTTGTATTTGTTTTCCATCTGGCAGAACGGCGGACGACGGTACGGAGCAAAGCGGATACCTGCCGGTGTTTTGTATCTTTCCGCAGGAACACCGGACTTGCCGCTTGACGCACCGACGGACGAGGGGGAAATTGAAAAATTGGCTGATGACACGCTGAAGCGCGACGGTCTTGTGCTGAATGATATAGAAATCATACAAGCGATGGACAGGGAGCTTAGCAAAAAATATGCCCCCGCTTCGCTAAAAAAGGATTCGACTTATTCTGTCGGTTCCAGCGTTGCAACCCTTGAGGAGTTCGGAAATCTGATGCATCAGGTTTCCGATACGGTCGCCCAAATTACAATGGAGCTGAAAAGCGGCGACGCCGACGCGATACCTTTGCAGAAACGAAAGCCGAAGGCAGACAGAAATCCGTGCGAATACTGCTCAATGAAGCCGGTTTGCCGGCAAAATCTTCGCTGAACGGGATGTCCTGGGGGATTGAAATACTGTTTGTCTTTCAATAATATAAAACATGATACTGATCGATGAAAGGGATATACGTTATGGATGAAAAAACGGCGCGGACATGGACTGAGGGACAGCGGCTCGCCATTGAGGTGCGCGGCAAGACGGTGCTTGTGTCGGCGGCGGCGGGATCTGGAAAAACCGCAACTTTGACCGAACGTCTGCTGAGGCGCCTGACGGATAAGGAAAATCCTTTGGAGCTTTCCAGGCTGCTTGTTGTAACGTTTACAAATGCTGCGGCGGAAGAGCTGCGCGTAAGAATTCGCAGCGCCCTCTCCGACGCTTTGCAGAACCAGCCGCAGAACCGACATCTGCAGCGCCAGCTTGCCTGTGTTTCGCAGGCGAAAATTTGTACCATACATAGCTATTGCCTTGAGCTGGTACGCAGAAATTTTCAGACGCTCGGTCTTCCCGCACGGCTGCGCGTGGCGGACGAGGCTGAAGTAAGACTGATGACTGCCGCCGTTATGGACGAATTGATTTCAGACACGCTTGACGGGGCTGTGCCGCAGATTTCATCAGAGGAGGCCGCAGCTCTGTTCGACTGTCTGATCAATACCCGCAGCGAAAAAAATCTTGCCCGGTTTCTGCTGGAGCTGAAAGCAAAAACGGATAATCTGCCGCTTGGAACAGGGTGGATCGGAAAGCAGGCTGAACGGCTGGAAAGGGAAAGCGGACATTCTTTTTTTAAAACTCCGTGGGGTGAGGAGATTCGGAGATATACAGCGTCATTTTTTTTTGAATATCGAGAGGCATACGGGCGCGCACTTCCTCAGCTTTCCGAAAATGAAGTTTATATAAAAAATTACGGCGCTGCATTTGAAAAGGATGCTGCGTATATTCAGCAGGTGCTGGAGGCGGTTGAGGCGCACGATTACGGCAAAACACGTAAGCTGCTTAAGGAATATCAGCCCAGTCCGCTTGGCGCGGGAATCCGCGGTGCGCTGAAAACTGAGAATATTGTTTCGTGCAAAGCTACACGTGACGATTTTGTCAAAGGCTTGCGCGCCATACGTGATCGATATTATGTGTATGAGGAGGAGCAGATTCCCGGAGCCATGCGGGCCCTGGCTTTGCAGCTTCACCGCCTTTTTGCGTTTTTATCCGTTTATGAGGAGAGAGAAAGAGAAGAAAAAAAGAAGCGGCGTATTCTGACGTTTACGGATATTGAACGGTATGCGGCGGCGCTGCTGACTGACAGTGCGGGTGAAAAGTCAGATGCAGCTTTACTGGAAACAGAAAAGTTCGATGAAATCTATATTGACGAATACCAAGACGTCAGCCCCCTGCAGGACGCGGTTTTCCGCGCGATCTCGCGTCGGGATAACCGTTTTATGGTCGGTGACATCAAACAGAGCATATACGGATTCCGCGGAGCCTCCCCGGATCTGTTTGCGGCATACCGTGAGGAATTTGCCGCTCCTGTTCATCCAGATGACTGCGAGACAGTTTTTCTTTCGGAGAATTTTCGCAGCGACGGTCACATTCTCGACTTTTCGAATAGAATCTTCGAAACGCTGTTCGGATTATGCGGCGGAGATATTTCATATCGGCCGGAGGACGCGCTCCGAAAGGGGAAGAAAGAGATCGGTGATTCTGTTCAGACTGAGGTCGAGCTGATTTTATGCCCGCAGACCGAAAGCGAAGCCATACAGGGGAGCAAGGGGGAAGAACCAGAGGAAGAGGAAAGTTTATCAGAGGCGGAATTTGTGGCCGAAAAAATTTCTGAACTGCTTCGAAACGAAAAGAAACGTGACGGAACACCGATCTGTGGCGGAGATATCGCAATATTACTGCGAAGCACAAGATCATCGGCAGAGGCCTATGAAAGCGCTCTGCGGGGTAGAGGAATTTCAAGCGTGAACCGCGCGGCAGAAAATTTTTTCGAGAATGCCGAGGTACTGATGGTTCTTTGTCTTCTGCAGTGCATTGAAAATCCTTATCAGGATATCTACCTGGCAGGGGCGTTGAAAAGTCCTGTGTTCGGTGTGACGCTTGACGAAATGGTTCATATCAGAAAAGCAGAGCCGGATGGTTCTTTTTATGAAGCATTAGAAGTATTTGTTAAACAAACCGGATTTCAGAAGGGGGCACGATTTCTCGAACGGCTGTCCTATTACCGGCACAGGGCTGAAGGAATGCCTGTGGACAAGCTCCTGTGGTTTTTGTACAGCGACCTGGAAATTTTTTCATTAATATACGCAAAAGAACGCTGGAATGATGATGAAAATGATATGCGAACACCGGAGCAGATGAAAGCAAACCTGATGCTTTTTTACGAATATGCACGCGAATTCGAAGGTGGTTCCTTTCAGGGACTGCATCAGTTTGTATTGTATGTTATGGAGCTTATTGAAAGAAAAGAAACACTGCCCATAGCAGCAGAAGCCGGCCGTGCGGACGCTGTCCGCATTATAACCGTTCACCAGTCCAAAGGTCTGGAGTTCCCGGTATGTTTTTACTGCGGACTTAAAAAACCGTTTAACCGCGGCGATCTAAGGGAAAATATCCAGATGGAGAAGCAGGCAGGTCTGGCTATGTATCTGCGGGATGCAAGCGGTTTGGCAAGAATTAATACGCCTGTACGCGAAGCCATTTCCCTGGCGGTATCGGAAAAGCAGGCTGAGGAGGAAATGCGTGTTCTGTATGTGGCGCTGACGAGACCGCGCGAGCGTTTGTATCTGACAGCGACTGTCAAGGATGCAGAAAAAACGCTTGAGAAATATCGGGAAACGGCGATGCATTTGTCGCGGCAGCGTCTTATGGGCGGAAAATGCAGCCTGGATTGGATTCTGCCAGCCGTGCTGGTTGCAGGAGAACGGGCGGCGTGTCGCGTCAGCGTTGCGAAAATCCACGACTTGAATCAAACAGCGGCAGTAACCCCGGCGAAAAGCGTTGGAGAAGATGGAGAAGGCGCGATGAATACGGAAGAGAGCAAGGAGATGAACTACCGCGAGGCTCTCAGACTGATAGAACGCCGCTTTTCTTTTCGGTATCCTTATGCGGACGCGGCAAGACTTCCGGCAAAACTATCCGTATCGCAGCTTTATCCTTCTGTTCTGGATGATTTAGACGTATTTCAGGATGTCAGCTTCTGTGGAATGGAAAAAGCTATTTGGACTCCAGACAATTCAGAAGAGCCGGAGCAGGAGCCGGTATACGTCTTTAATCCCCCGTCTTTTGTAAGGCCGGATTACAAAAGAGAAGCGGCCAAGCGCGGTACCGCCACGCATGTTTTTATGCAATTCTGTGATTTCAATCGGGCGGCGGTGCGCGGCGGTGTGCGCTCTGAGGTGAACCGGCTGGTACGAGAAAAATTTATGACGGATGAAGACGCGGAGCTGGTTGAAATCCTTTCAGCGGAAAGATTTTTTGAAAGTCCATTGTTTGAAGAGATGCGGTGTTCGGCCGAGCTTCACCGCGAGGTGCGATTTAATATGTTTTGTCCAGCGTCGGAGTTGACGGGCAATGTCTGTATGAGAGACCGTCTGAAGGATGAATCCGTACTGGTGCAGGGTGTTATCGACTGCTATTTCAGAAATGGAGACGGAAGTATGACGGTTGTCGATTACAAGACCGATCATTTTACCGAAGAAGAACTGAAAAATCGGAATACGGTAAAAAAAATGCTCATACAGCGGCACAAAGGGCAGCTTACATACTATCGGAGAGCATGCGAGACACTGACTGGATGCCGGGTAAGCCGGGTGCTGCTGTATTCGTTTGCCTTGGGAGAGGCAATTGATATAGGTTCGTAGCAATAAGCTGCAATTCCGAATAAAGTAAGCAGAAAACAAAGTAACATACTAGCCTCGAATTTTCAAAATACAATTACCCCCTGTGAAAAACACAATTATTTTTCACAGGGGGTAACATTTTTGTTTAAATGACTTATGAAAATTATTAAAATAAATGAGCAACGGCACGCCAGATGCTGTCGGATATTTCGCCGGCACTGCCGGCTGCATCAATTATAGCAATATTTTCAACATTTTTTAATCTTTCAAAAGCTGCAAAATAATTATCCCGAACTTGTATCAGCCGTTCTTCTTTTTCAAACAGTTCCGTTTGAAATCTGTCTCTCCGGATTCTCTCCAGCGCCATTGCAACGGGAAGGTCAAGAAAAACGGTAATGGATGGACGCAGAATATCCGCACAGAGAGAGTTCGCCGAAATAACCCAGTCCATATCCATGTCTACGCTGTGGTATGCATAAGATGAAAAATAATACCGATCTGTAAGAACTGTTATGCCATCGTCGATTTTACTGCAGATGCCGTCCGTATCATTCAGCAGATGATCCGCCCTGTCTGCGGCAAACAGACTGGCAAGCACCCGATTGTCTGCCGACATTCTGCCTGTCATAATTTGGTGAATCAATGATCCGATGGGAGAATCGGTAGGCTCTCTTGTCGTATAACAGCGCAGACCGGTTGCCTTCAGTCGATCCGAAAGCATACGAAGCTGTGTACTTTTACCTGAACCGTCGATCCCTTCAAATGCAATAAAAATACCTTTTTTCTTTAAACTTTCCATAATCTGCGTAAAACTCCGTCTCTGTATGATAGAGCAGTCTTTCAGTTTACTGCAATCTCTGTTCGTTCTATTTTATCATTACAGGGATAGTTTTGTCAATGCCGATTTAAAGGTTAAGCAAATAGGCAGAAGTGAACGCAGTTATTCCGTTTTTTCATACCATATGCAAGTTTCATTCCGGTCCCGAGAAATTTATACTATAGATAAAACGATGAATATTTTATGAAAAGAGACAATTTTCGTGAAGGGAACTATTGTATATGCGAGCAAATACGGGTCAACAGAAAAAGTATGCAGATGGATTCATGAGGGAATCAGAAATCATACGGCGGAGATCCGGCGTATTACCCAACCCACGATAGAGAAAAAAGAGTTTATGGTGCTCGGCACGCCGATCTTCATTGGGAAACCGATGGAAGAATTTCTTGAATTTATTGATTTATACAGGCACGAGCTCTGCCAAGTGCCGACTTTTTTGTTCATTACCTCTTGGGCGCAGTCAACCCGGTACAGCGATGCATGCAGGGAGTTTTTGGACTTCATTCTGAGCCGTATGAAACCGTGCAGCCCTGTTCTGGCCCGTTCTCTTTCGGGCAGACTGATATTAAATGAATTGAAAGCACGGGACAGAAATGTCATGCAGCGTCTGCTGCGCAGAATTGACGCAAAGCAGCCGGATTTTCACTCGGAATCCATACAATGGAGCGACCAACGCAGCCGGCTGCAGTGCAATCGATTCGGTAAAGAAATCGATCAGTGCTTAAGCAGCAGCACATTCCCGGTACAATGAAAAGCAAGATCTCTTCCACTGCTTTTGACAGCAGATCCGATTGCTGAACGATGAGCTTTATTAACGCTTGCCGAACAAGGAAAGGAATACTTTAGTGATGAATTATGAAGTAGCAGTAATGAATTATCCGCTGTTTCATAAAGGCGTGCCTACAAACGCTACGGATAAAATTTTGGGCACCCCCCATTATCACGATCCGGGCGGTCCTTGGCCCATTTCCGTTTATCTGCATATTCCATTTTGTGACAGCCTCTGTGACTTTTGCGTGTACCATCGACAACTTGCAGCCGGTAAACAGGAGCTTATTGATGTATTTGTCAAAGCGTTGCTAACTGAAATCGAAATGTATGCTCGCGCTCCCCGTTTTCACGGACAAAAAATCGGAGCCATATTTATCGGCGGCGGTACACCGACGGCCCTCTCTGCACAGCAGTTGGATGATCTTCTGAAAAAGCTTGCGGCTTGTTTTGATTTGCAGGGCAGCGAAATTACGGTGGAATGCAACCCCCTGAATGCGTGCGAGGAAAAATTATCGGTTATGAAAGAGGGAGGTGTTACCCGTATCAGTACGGGAA
>CAKTAA010000091.1 GCA_934526185.1 uncultured Eubacteriales bacterium
AACGGAGGCAGTGCTTCAGACAGTCAACATATCGCTGCAGAATTTGTGGTTAAATTGAAAAAATGCAGAGCCCCAATGGCGGCTGTTTCACTGACGAGTGATAATAGTATTCTTACGGCTATTGCAAATGATTTTAGCTATGATGATATATTTGCAAGACAAGTTGCTGCGATTGGGCAGAAGGGCGATGTTTTAATTGGCTTGACAACCAGCGGAAAGTCTCTTAATATAATGAAAGCTTTTGAAACCGCGAAAACCCTTGGAATAAATACTATTGTGTTTACGGGGAAAAATAACACTATGATATCAAAGTTTACCGATATTCAAATTTGTTTTAATATAGATAATAAGCAAATGATTCAGGAATTGTATCTCTCGTGTATGCATTTGATATGCGAAGAGCTGGAAGTTTTATATGAGGAAAGTAGCGTTTCTTATAAGGATATTACATAAATAAAAAAGAGGTATGTGAATTTTGAAAGTGGTGATCATGGCCGGTGGAAAGGGAACCAGAATATCCCCATTATATAAAAACATTCCAAAATCAATGATAGAACTGAATGGCAAACCCATTATTGCACATCAAATCGAAAATTTTAAAAATTTCGGATTAAAAGAGTTTATTATTACTGTTGGACCTATGGGCGAACAAATAATGAAGTATTTGGGCAATGGATCAAAGTATAATGTGACGATAGAATATTATGTAGAAAAGCAGCCTCTTGGCACTGCAGGAGCGCTGTTTAGTCTAAAAGACAAATTGACAGATGATTTTTTTGTGCTGAATGGCGACTTGTTATTTGATATTGATATATTTTCTTTTTTACAATTTCATTTGCATAATGATGGCTATGCAACAGTCCTATCCCATGCAAATAATCACCCATATGACAGCAGCATTATTCAGAGCAGTCAAACAGGTTTGGTGGTTCGTTGGATGCATAAGGAAATGAAGAATAATTGGTATAAGAATCAAGTGAACGCGGGAATACATATTTTATCTCCGAATATATTAAATGCTTGTGAGCCGAATAAACCTTTGGATCTGGATTGCGATGTGTTAATGCCTTTGGTTAATCAAAAAAAACTATACGCTTATAAAACTACGGAATATGTATATGACATTGGTACTCCGGAGCGTTTTGCTGACGCAGTTCGAGATTTACAATTTGGCATGCCCAATAAAAAAAGGATAAAAAATAAGCAACAAGCCATTTTTTTGGATAGAGATGGGGTTATAAACAAAGAAAAGGGAATAATCAGAGACATAAATGATTTTGAATTGATAGAGGGTGTTTCGCAGGCAATCCAAAAAATGAACAGATGCGGTTGGCTGGTTATTGTAATAACCAATCAACCTGTTATTGCCAGAGGTGAGCTTAGTTTGGAAGGCTTGGAAGAAATACATAATAAGATGGAGACATTATTAGGCAATGAAGGGGCGTTTATAGATGATATATTTGTATGTCCGCATCATCCGCATCGTGGATATGAAGGAGAGCTATTAGAATATAAGATTGCATGTGCCTGCCGAAAACCCAAACCTGGAATGTTGATAGAAGCTTCGAAAACATACAATATTAATTTGGGGAAGTCGTGGATGATTGGAAACCATATTCGTGATATTATGGCAGGAAAAGCAGCAGGGTGCAAAACGGCCTACATTGGTAATCAAAATAATGGGTTAAACTCATTTGAAACCCTTTTACAGTTTAGTGAAAATGAATTATCATATTGATTTGACGAGATTTTATATTGATTACCGTGGTTTAAGCATTAAAATCTATTATAGAACATTAACTTGTTTATTTATAACGTTTGCTATAAATTATAAATATGATTTGACACCATAAAGAAATTCTTATGCTTCACTTTATTCTCCTTTCATAGAATCTTCGGCAAGCCGTTTTGATAAAAAACGCATATACGCAGGTCACAGTAACAAAAACAGAGTGAATTTTTTGTTCACACTAAATCTATTCTGTGCCTATATATATACGGATCTTGAAACTTTGAAATGAAATATGTGGCACTTGATAAAAAACCTCTTTTGTCAAAAAATGGTATATTAACCTGAGATTTTGTGCATAGTATTTAGATTATGGCAGAGAAAAAGCAGACCGAATAAGAAATGTCGAATTGCTTTTTCCTGCCATTCAATTTTTATTTTTAGAGCTATGCCTGAACTTTTCATTTCCAGAGTTGATAAGCTTTCCACTTCCTCCGGGAGAAAGTGTTAACTGCTGACCGAAGCAGGAGATGCTTATGGTACGTTCTGAAGCGTTGATGAAATAAAGCAATCCACATTCGTGTCATTGAGGCAGAGAGAAGGGATAGATGAAAAATCTGATCTGACATTCCTCTTCGGGCAGGATAGAGTCAGTAACCATACAGAGATGAATGAACCGGGATAGAGGTTTGCTTACCATTCCATTCTCATAAACATATGTTATCTTTTTAATTAACGCATCTTTTTCGTAGAGATATGCCTCTGTACCTGTTATTTCTTAATTGTCTTTCATAATATTTTTCCTTTCTGCCTTGACAACACAAATATCTCTCACAGAAAAGGGGAAAAGTCCAAACAATATTGCAAAGAAAAGAAGGGGATACCTTACATCTTGAGAAATCACTCTACTTTCAACATCCGATAACCGACGCCGATATGCGTCTGGATGTACTGCTGTGAACCGTGTTCTTTTTCTATCTTCTTCCGGAGCGTAGCCATAAAGACGCGAAGCGAGGCAATATCATTGTCCCAGCTGCTGCCCCATATTTTCTGTGTTATATAGGTATGTGTCAGCACCTTACCAATATTTTGAGAAAGCAAGCATAAAAGTTTGTACTCAATCGGCGTTAGGTGCAGTTCTTCCTCATTCAAATAAGCGCATCCTGCAGCATAATCTACGCGAAGCTGACCGTTTGTAAAGACTGCTGATTCTGACGATGATTCGTTCTGCGTAATCATAATTCTTCTCTGTGTAACACGAAGACGAGCTAAAAGCTCCTCTACTGAGAAAGGCTTTGTAAGATAATCATCAGCTCCTGCATCCAGTGCGTCAATTTTATCCGTATCCTCACTCCGTGCGCTGATGACGATGATCGGCATATTGGACCAAGTCCGGATTTTTTTTATAACTTCACCGCCGTCTATATCCGGTAGTCCCAAATCCAGCAGAACAATATCCGGATTATGAGAGGATGCTTCCAAAATCGCAGATTCGCCGTTCGGCACAGTCAGATAGCGATAGTTATGCGCTTTCAAAGTCGTTGTTATCAAGTTTTTTACGGAAGAATCGTCTTCAACAACTAAAATAAGCGGTTTATTCATGTATTTGTACCTCCCCTGCAGGTAATGTAAAGGTAAACACCGTTCCGTGCGGTGTATTGTCTGAAACAGTAATTGTGCCGCCGTGCGCGTTAATAATGGATTTGCACAGCGACAAGCCAAGTCCTAAGCTGCGGCGGCTGTCTGCAATTTGATTGGCGCCGCTGTAAAACATATCAAACACTTTGGCCTTCATTTCATCAGGAATCCCGTCGCCGTCATCGGCTATGGTAACAATGGCTTTATCATCCTGCTTTTTTGTTTTTATCTGAATATGAGAACCCTTGGGCGTATACTTAATTGCATTGTCCACAATATTGATAATGACCTGAACAATTAGTCTTGCGTCCATTTTAGCAAGGAGAAAATCCTCCTCATTATCTACCGTAATATGATGCTCCACACTTTTGCGATTTACATGGTGCAAGGCTTCCGCAATCACATCATCCATCAAGTCCTCAGAAACACGGATATTCAGCCGTCCTTCCTCTATCCGCGTTACGGCAAGCAGATTTTCAACCAGATTTATAAGCCACATGGAATCGTCATAGATATCAGTGTAAAGCTGTTTTTTCGTATCCGCATCAAACGAGCTGCCATTTGAGAGAAGATTACTTGCATTTCCAGAGATAGAGGTCAGCGGTGTGCGAAGATCGTGGGAAATCGCCCGCAGAAGATTGGCTCGAAGCTGCTCGTTCTTGGCAAGAATCGCTGCTTCTTCTTTTTCTCTGGCATTTTTTTCATTTTCCAGAGACAGAGCGCACTCGCCGAGAATAGACAGCAGTATACTGTTTTCAAATGCGTCAAGAGGCTGTTCGCCGATTACAATTCCTACAACACCGTACACCCTGTCGCTTACCCTAACAGCAAGATACAGGCATTTTGCGCTGGAAAGCGTATCGGTGGTTGCACCGGCATGTTTGTTGTTTTTCAGCACCCATGCCGCTACGCCCTTTTCGTTAACGGATGTGCAGCTTTCATCCAACGTATCTGTGACAGAAAAAATATGTGCCTCCCCAAGCGAGCCGTTCTCCGTAGGATAGAATACAACATCCTTACCGAGCAGTTTGATAAGCTGATTCGATGTGGCAGAAATAATATCATTCCGACTTTGCGCATGCTGTAAAAGCTGGTTGGTATCAAATAAAACTTTTGTGCGGTATGCCGATTGTGCCGACTGCTTGGCGTGATTCTTGATCCGGATGGCAAGAGAACCCGTAAGAAAGGCGGCAAGAAACATAACAATAAAAGTAACGGGATATCCCTGATCATATGCTTGCAGCGAAAATTTCGGATCGGTAAACAGGAAGTTGAACACCAGAACGCTGACAATCGAGGAAATCAGGCTGTAAACACGGTGTGTTGTTATGACCGAGGTAAGCAGCACACCGAGAACATAAACGGTAATGATATTGGCCTCTGCAAATCCTAAATTCTGGAACAGAAAACCTATGCAGCTTGCTGCAATCAGAATACCGATGCTTTTCAAAATATCTGAAGCTGAAAATACAATATTGCTTTTTTTCTTTGCTTTTTTTGCGCGGTAAGCAGAAATACCGGAAACTGAATCCGGAATAATATGCACATCTAAGTTCGGCGCATTGGCAATCAGCTTTTCCGTTAAAGTCGGTTTGCTGAACAAGCGTTTTTTTGTAGCGGAACTTCGTCCGATTACAATTTTGGAAACACCGGACAGCCTGGCGAATTCTGCGATCTGAAACGGAATATCATCGCCGTATACGGTTTCGATTTTTGCACCGAGCCGTTGAGCAAGATGTATGTTTGAACGCAGCATTTTAACATCATCTTCTCTCATAGCGGAAAAATCCGGCGTTTCTACAAACAACGCCGTAAAAGCACTGCGAAATGCATTTGCCATTCTTGCGGCGGTCCGAATGAGCTTGGCATTGGAGGGAGATGAAGAAAGACAGACAAGAATATGTTCGTCTGTATGATAATCGCCGTGGCTTTTGATTCTGGCGGTTTCCGTCAGAATATTCACACGATCGGCACAGCGGCGCAGGGCAATTTCCCTGAGCGCCGTCAAATTCTCTACCGAAAAGAAATGATTCACTGCACGCTGTGCCTGCACTTCTTTATATACATCCCCCGCTTTTAGCCGCTCGATCAGCTCCTGCGGCTCAATATCCACAAGCTCTACCTGATTGGCATTATCAAAAACAGAATCGGGGATACGTTCCCGTACGAAAACACCAGTAATAGAAGCAACCGTATCGTTAAGGCTTTCAATGTGCTGCACATTGATGGTGGTATACACATCAATTCCGGCGCGTAAAAGTTCTTCGATGTCCTGATAACGTTTGGTATGGCGGCTGCCCTCTGCGTTGGTATGGGCAAGTTCGTCCACAAGAATCAGCCGCGGCTTTCTTTGAAGGGCAGCATCCAGATCAAATTCACGAAGTGTAATACCATTATATTGGACGTTTTTATTTGAAATCAGTTCCAAGCCGTTCAGCAGGGCAGCCGTTTTCGGTCGTGCGTGAGGTTCAATATATCCCGCAACCACATCAACGCCGAGCCGTTTTGCCGCGTGGGCGGCTTTCAGCATAGCGTAGGTCTTGCCTACTCCTGCGGCATATCCGAAGAAGATTTTCATACGGCCTCTCGTTTTATTTTGTTCTTCCACTTGGATAGCTTTTAGTAACTGAGCAGTTGTTTGTTTGATTTCATACACGGTTTCCCACCTCTTATTACAGCCATATTATAATCAATATAATATAAAATATGAAAGAGAATCTTCGTAACAGCATAAAATTGTATAAAGATTATACTATATTTTCGTACTTTTTTCAATTTGAGCATGGGCTATGATAAACTCATAGGTATAAACGCATTCGTAACCTTATCTTTACATCCCCTATATTCTATCTTTATTTGCATTAAATGCATATAAGTATGTTAATAACAGTATTAAGATTGTATAAAGAAAAGCAGAAGAATTTCGGTTCTTCTGCTTTTCGAGCAATTAACAATCAGTGCGTTAATTACGCTTTTGCGTCAATCAATCCCATGGCAATGCCGATATCGATGTTAACCTGTACCACATTTACCGTATCTTCGCCAAAAATGCCAAGCAATTTGCCGTTGGTATGTGCCTTGATGATTCTGCGAACCTTATCCTCGCTCAGACCTGAAGCTGCCACAATGCGTGGAATCTGGATTTCTGCTGATTCGGGAGAAATATGCGGATCCAGTCCTGAACCAGAAGCCGTCAGCAGATCGGTAGGAATATCCTCCCGTTTCACAGTGGGATTCTTTTCAAGGAATTTAGAGATATCCGCCTCTACCCGTTTAACAAGCTCGGGATTGGACGGCGCATAGTTGTTGGATCCTGAACCGATGCCCGGAAATTCTGTTCCGTCCTGATAGGTTTTCGTTCCATCCTCATTTTCCTTGTACACATTGTAATGATAAGCAGAAGGACGGCTCCACATATAATAATCCTGCAAAAATTCCTGCCCCACATTTTCTGCTGCTATTACCTTGCCGTTGGCCTCGATCAGGCTTCCGCCAGCCTGATGTGGGAAAATCAGGGCGGAGATACCGGTCAGAAAAGCCGGAAACAGCAATCCACAGATCAGCATCAGCACCAATGACACGACAACAGCCTGTCGGGTGTTATGTAAAAATCCTTTTGCACGTTCTTTCATAATTAAAACCTCCTTTACAGACCGAGAATCGCTAGTAGCGGATGAATGATCATGTCTATCATGTTAATACCGATAAACGGTGTAATAATACCGCCGACGCCGAAGATCATCATATTTCTCAGCAGCGTTTTTCCGGAGGACATTGGACGGTATTTTACGCCCTTCATCGCCAACGGAATCAAGCAAGGAATGATGATCGCATTGAAAATTAAGGCTGACAATATGGCACTGTACGGCGTTGATAGCTTCATGATGTTCAGCGTACCCAACTGTGGAATCGCTTCCATAAACATAGCCGGAATAATTGCGAAATATTTTGCAATATCGTTTGCAATAGAGAAGGTGGTCAGGCTGCCGCGGGTAATGAGAAGCTGCTTTCCAATTTCTACGACCTCCAGAATTTTTGTCGGGTCAGAATCCAAATCCACCATGTTGGCGGCTTCTTTGGCAGCAGTGGTTCCGCTGTTCATTGCCAAACCAACATTTGCCTGTGCAAGAGCAGGAGCATCGTTTGTACCATCACCAGTCATGGCAACTATTTTACCCTCAGCCTGCTCTCTTTTTATGACATTAATTTTATCTTCTGGCTTGCATTCCGCAATAAATCCGTCCACTCCGGCTTCTTTGGCAATGGTTGCCGCTGTCAGAGGGTTATCGCCGGTACACATAATGGTTTTGATACCAATGGCACGCAGCCGCTCAAAACGTTCGGCCATACCGGCTTTTACGGTGTCTTTCAGATAAATGACGCCCATAATACGGTTATTTTCACAGACAATTAAAGGAGTGCCACCCAGAGAAGAAATTCTTTCAACTTCTTGCCTTAAATTTTTCGGTATTCTGCCGCCCTGCACTTTCACATATTCCTCGATGGCTTCGGTGGCACCTTTACGGATTTTTGTTCCATCAGGTAAATCAACGCCGCTCATACGGGTTTGCGCAGTGAACTCGATAAAGTTGGAACCCGGTGTTTCCGTACTGTTGTCGCCCATACGGCGGGCAAGCTCAAGAGTAGATTTGCCTTCCGGGGTCTCATCATGCAGACAGGTAAGTGCCGCACAGCGAATCAGCTCACTGCGGTTTGCACCTTCCACCGTGATAAAATTGGCCGCCAAACGGTTTCCATAAGTAATCGTGCCAGTTTTATCCAGAATCATGGTATCAACGTCGCCGCAGGCCTCTACTGCCTTGCCGGACATGGCGATGACATTAAAGCGGGTCACTCTATCCATACCAGCGATACCGATTGCGGAAAGCAAACCGCCGATGGTAGTCGGAATGAGGCAGACAGCCAGTGCAATCAGTGTAGAAATTTGAAGTTGAACGCCGGAATACACGCCGATTGGATACAGGGTGACAATAACGATCATAAAGATAATTGTTAAGGATACCAAAAGAGTGTTCAGTGCAATCTCATTCGGCGTCTTTTTACGTGACGCGCCCTCGACAAGGGCAATCATGCGATCCAGAAAGCTGTTGCCGGGATCTGATGTGATACGGATTCTCAGCCAATCAGAAACGACAGTGGTACCGCCGGTAACCGAACAGAAGTCTCCACCCGCCTCTCTTACCACCGGGGCGGATTCTCCGGTAATAGCTGATTCATCCACTGAGGCGATGCCTTCAATAACCTCGCCATCGCCAGGAATAATTTCACCTGCGGAAACCAAAACGATATCATTCTTTTTCAGTTCACTGGAAGGTATGTCTTTTGTGGAACCATTCGCACTTAGCAGATGTGCTGTGGTATCC
>CAKTAA010000092.1 GCA_934526185.1 uncultured Eubacteriales bacterium
CTCATGCACAGCGCGCATAGTTCTTTTCTCATGCATCTTTTCCACTTCCTTTTACAGCAGGATAAATTCCTTGATTTCTTTTGATGTAAGCTCCCGGCCCAGGAGCACGGACGCTGCCTGGAGCGGAGTAAATTTCAGTACAGTTGCAATCTTCTGCATCTCATCCAGGGAATACGTCTCCGGCCGGTGGTACTTATTCTGGATCGTTTTCTTCGTTACCCCGACCTTAACAGCTAAAGCAGCATCATCGATCGCCAGCCGCTCCTTATTCCCCGCAATACACGCGCGAACGATCCGGTTCCGTTCTTCCTGCATACTCGGTTTTAATTTCGGCATACTTTTTCACCTCTCTTATTTCTCAACTGCGGTCTCTTGCTTCTGCGCCGCTGTCGCGTTATACTTTTCATACAAGCATCGATACACCAAATACATATAAAGGAGTTTTTATGAACATTGTTGTTAAAGCACAAAACTTACATCCTCAAAAGCATAATATAGATGTTGAAATTTCAATCCCTACTACTTGTCCAAGATGCGGTGTTGCCTATAGGGAATATCCTAAAGATACATACATTTTTCAATGTGACAGCATTGTCAATTACATAGGTACGCGCGTATACTCTTTCTATTTTTGTCCTCACTGCGGAAAAGGATTTTTGGTTGAATACAGTGTATTAGATGATTTTCATCATTTTTCTCCATCATCTACATTAAAGACATGTAATGCCATGGCCTATCCGGCTCCAGTCCGCGTTAAAGACTTTTCTCAAGAAATTAAAGATTTATCTCCGAATTTTGTAAAAATATATCATCAAGCAGAACAAGCGGAAAACACCGGTTTATCAGACATATGCGGTTTAGGTTATCGCAAAGCTCTTGAATTTCTCGTAAAGGATTATGCTATTGCTTTTAATCCTACTGAAACCGAAAGCATTAAGTCCCTAATGCTTTCGCCGTGCATAAATAAGTACATCGACAATCCCAAAATAAAAGCTCTTGCCACAGCGTCTACCTGGCTCGGAAATGACGAAACTCATTATGTCCGCAAGCATGAAGACTACAATATAGAGCACCTAAAAGTTTTCATTTCATCGGTGGCAGCTTTCATAGAATCTGATCTTGCTTACGCAAAAGCAACAGCTCTACTCAATGCCCCGAAATCATAGATTCCTTTATTGCCTTAATCTCATGTTCTACTAGAGGAGCACATGCTTCAAGGTCCATTTCCGCTAAGAAATTCCCATCGAAGTCCCAGTACTGAGTTACAACTCTTGCTGGGTCTTTTTCTGTTCCAAGTCCTCGCATTGCTTTTGTCTCAATAACTTGAATTACTTTTGCTCCTTTAACTCCGTTTGGTCTATTCACATTCTCACTCCCTTCCACAATTTTCCTATAATAACCGAATGATTAAAGCCACACCGCTGATGATCAATGCCGCCACAGCAAGCATTCCAGCCAGTACATAATTGCTTCTTTCATTGTGCTGGCTGTAACTTTTACCGGAATCGGGTCTGCCAGCACACTTCCCTTATTTTCTTTGGACAAGTAATATTTCTTTTTCAGAATACCTTCCACAAACATCGTGTACTGCTCACCAGAGATTTCAAAAGTTATTCTGGTTTCCATCTCTCTCACCCCCTTTCGTCCTCTGTTGCAAACAGATAGTCACTTGTTTCTATGTCTCCTTAGCGTTATACTTTCTGTACAGGCGTTGCAGCGCCGAGTACAAATAAAAGGAGTTTCTATCATGCCTACAGAAGAAGATATGGAAAAATATGGACAAGTTGCGGACCGTTATCTGCTCCGTCAGTGGTTTAAGAAAAACGGCTTCACGCTTTATTCATGTATTATCAGTACGCTGGCTCTGATCGTTTCTATCATCGCCCTTATTCACTAATTTCTCATTCCAGCCTTCCAGCTCAAATCGTATCGTTACGTGTGGAAAAGCATGTGCCTGCTTTTCCAGCGCAGATGCGAGTTCCACCAATCCTTCCGCTCCTAATCCGTTTTTTGCTCTGATCACAACGAAATTGTTTTCTTTTCTGCCAAACATTTTTTCCACCTCGTTTTTCACATATTCGACAAGTACTAATAGTTGATGTCGATTTACTTAATGCTAAGTCAATGATTAAGCAGTTCATCATTGACTTTGGGTGTGAATATGCTCTAAGTCTTTTGAAACTTTAATTTTTTCAGTCTTGAACAAATCATACCCAGGACAGTTAGTTTCTCCACAACTATAACTGTCCTGTTTTTTTACCCAACACCTATGGCATACTGTTTCGATCTTACTTCCACATTTCGGGCAAAAATTGAAAGTTTCTTTAACTGTTGCATTGCATTCAGGACACTTTTTATCCTTCTCTCTCACGCTCCCTTCTCATCTTTTGTTGCGAACAGATAACCATTGCTCCTCCCGTCACTCTGGTGTTATACTTTCTGTACAGGCGTTGCCGCGCCGAGTACATATGAAAGGAGAACTCCTATGTGCAAGGATAAAGAAACACCCAGTGAAATCGGTTATGACGAACTTGATACATTGCTCCGTGAGGATATTGAACACGTCATTGTCTGTACTTCTTACGTCCAGGCAAAATACGATGTTAAAAACATGAGCTTTGACGAGTACAAGGATAAAATTTATGATCTTTTAACTCGTTTGGAATCTCACAAGGACTAATTGATTTCACATTCATCCAACATGGCTTTCATGATTGAAAGGACTTTCTGTGCCTGGCCAAACGTGGAAGCCTTTTTCTTTACAATCTCCACAGCTTCTCTTGCAATCTTCTCCTCATCCGAAATAGTTCCATAAGGAACCCTAAACCCGTATCGATATTCATGACCTCTATGTGACATTTTTCTCACGCTCCCTTCTCGTTCTCTTCTGCGAACAGATAGTCGAACTTGCTTCCATATCTCCATTGCGTTATACTTTTCTTACAGGCGCTGCAGCGCCAAGTACACGCGAAAGGAGAAAATGTGAAATGACAAAGCAAGAATTCGAGGCAGCTTTCGACGCCGCCTACAATGCAACCTTAGATCGCACTGCGAACACCATCACCTCTGATTTAAAAAAATATACTGATGGTAATAACAAAATATCTCTCGAAGACCTGTCTGGTGCGATCCTGTTAGAAAGCTTTAAAATGAACACTACCTTCTTGAAGCAGCTTCTTGAAAATGTTCTTGAACTTTCTGACTGATTTTTTCTATTGACAGTGTAGTATTGGACTCCAGGCAACTCCGAATCGCCTGGAGTTCTTTTTTGATATCCAGAAGGATTTCAACAACTTCTTTCTCCACCTCTCTCACGCTCCCTTCTCGTTCTCTTCTGCGAACAGATAGTCAAACTTGCATTTAAAAAGGCGGCATAATTTTTTGATTTCCCGTGTCGTAAATTTTCCTGTCTTTTTCTTGTTTTCATAGGACACACGAGAAATCTCTAAAATATCTGCAACTTTTTGGTTTGTAAGTCTCAGTCTTGCCTGCTCGGCTTCTAAATTTCTAAACAATCCGTCTCACCTCCTTGTGTGTTTGCATTTCGCAAACTTTGATTATATGATAATTGCTTATTGCAAACTTGTCAATAGTTTTATTTACATTTTGCAAACTTTTTTATTGACATGTTTGCGTATGGTAGATATAATCAAATTATCGGAGGTACAGGACTATGGGAGAGCATTTCAATGAAAATTTAAGAGCTGCCAGAGAACGAAAAAACATGACTCAAAAAGACGTGGCAGATAACATAGGTGTGGCAAAGTCGACTTATTCACTTTACGAAAGTGGAAACAGGGAACCCAACGTGCAAACAATAAAAAAATTAGCAGATCTTCTTAATGTATCTGCTGACGACTTATTGGGATTGAATCAAGAACCCACCACCATCGCCGCCCACTTCGACGGTGACGATTTCACAGAGGATGAATTAGAAGACATTCGTGCTTATGCCGATTTTGTCAAGAACCGAAGAAATAAGAAATAGGAGCTGGTGCTAATGACTGCAGTTGAAGAACTGGAACAGGAAGCATATGATCAGAACATTCCTGTTGATTATGTGAAGTTTAAAAGTGACCATCTCCACGGTCTTTATATAGATGGTTCGATTGCGATCCACTCCGGCCTGAATGCTGCGCAGACAGCAGATACTCTGGCCGAGGAGCTGGAGCATCATTATACTTCCTACGGGAATATTCTAAATCAGCACGACACCGTTTGCCGGAAGCAGGAACATCTCGCCCGTCTCCGCGCCTATGACCGCCGGGTCGGACTCTCCGGAATTATTCTGGGATACCGGAACCATTGCCATAACTTGCATGAATTAGCAGAATGTCTGGAAGTGTCAGAAGAATTTCTGAATGAAGCCTTGGAATGCTACCGGGAAAAATATGGCTGCTACACAGAGCTGGATGGATATGTGATCATGTTTGAACCACACTTGGCGGTGGTAGAGAAACTATAAACGATAAAATTATCAGAATACTATGCAAAAGGGGATACAAATGGGATTTTTTGATATTTTTCGAATCGGCGAAATTAAAGCAGAAAACGAACAACTTAAACAGCGCTTAGCTGCTCTTGGTTGTGATGAATATGAAGAAGTTCAAAGCAAAATTGCAGAAGCCAAAAAGGAATTTTCCAATCTCAATGAAGAGATGGCTAATCAGAATACAATGATTTCTCGCCTGCGCGAAGAAATCTCTCAATTACAGGAAAAGCAGGAAAAATTAGATAAACAGGTCACAACCCAAACTAAAAAACTAAAGCGTTCGAAGGAACTGTACAAAAGCGTTGACTATTGTATTTCAAACTTTCTTGAAACCGACGGAACAGAGCGTCTGTCTCCTTCCGATTCAGCTGATTATGATGCCTATGCGCCCAGCGTCATTTTGAAATTACATTCCATGGATGTAAAATCTTTAAGGAACGCTTTTAAAGAAAATGACAAAGCCATTGACCGCCTCTTATCTTCATATGCCGCCCGGTATACTACAAAAGCCAATCAGACCATTTATCAGTTAATGGTTATCGCCCTTCGGGCTGAATTGCAAAATATCTTATATGATTTAAAATACGAAAAGCTGGATCAGGCAGTTGAAAAGGTAAAAATTGTCACACGAAAATATCTTCAGATTGCCGGAGAGGGAAATAAAAGTATTGTTGGAACACTCACGCGTTTCATTGGCGAAATTGAATATCTCTTTATTGACGCAGTAAAAATTGAATATAACTATTACGTGAAAAAAGAACAGGCTCGCCAGGAGCAACTCGCCCTCAAACAGCAAATGCGTGAAGAAGCCGAAGAACGTAAACTGCTTGAACAGCAACGCAAGAAAATCGAGCAGGAAGAGGCCAAGTACCAGGCAGAGATTGAAAAGGCAAATGAGGCACTTTCTAATACAGAAGATGAAGCACAGATAGCTACTTTGAAATCAAAAATTTTAGAATTACAAGGACAATTATCTGATGTGACTATTAAGAAAGATGAAATCAGTAAACTCCAAAATGGTAAAGCCGGAAATGTTTACGTCATCAGTAACCTCGGTTCCTTCGGAGAGAATGTTTTCAAAATTGGCATGACCCGCAGAATGGATCCTCAGGAGCGTGTGGACGAACTCGGAAGCGCCAGTGTACCATTTAAATTTGATGTTCATAGTTTCATCTTCTCTGATGACGCCGTCAACTTAGAGAACAAATTACATACCATTTTAAATGATAAACGCGTAAATAAAGTGAATATGCGTAAGGAGTTCTTCTATTCAACGCTTGATGAATTGGAAGCATTAGTAAATGAACTGGATCCAACCGCAGAGTTTAACAAAACTATGCTTGCCGAAGAATTCAGACAGTCCCAATCCACCGATACTCCATATACTTCAGATTTAAGTGATGATTCTGACGATGATGAATAAAAGGACTAACTTTCACCACAAAATATAGAGAGGAGTGTTTGTATGCCATTATTAAAAAACAATTATACATCTGAGGACTACTGGAATCTTCCGGAAGGCGAACGTGCCGAACTGATTGGCGGCAAATTCTATGATATGGCTCCGCCGAGCAGAATCCACCAGCGACTTGTGAGCAAACTGACAGCTCTCTTTAATCAGTACATTACTGATCACCACGGATCCTGCGAAGTTTACCCGGCTCCCTTCGCCGTCAATCTCGATGCCGATGACAAGGACTGGGTGGAACCGGATATCTCTGTAATCTGCGATTCAAATAAGCTGACAGACCGCGGATGCTCCGGAGCTCCGGACCTTATTATTGAAATTGTCTCTCCATCCAGCCGAAGAATGGACTATAACCGGAAGAATACTCTCTATTCTGATGCCGGTGTCCGTGAATATTGGATCGTGGATCCGGTAAAAGAGAAAGTTGTTGTCTACTGCTATGAAAACGACAGTGATCCATACCTCTATTCCTTTGATGTTGATATTCCTGTTGGAATTTATCCAGGACTCACGATCCGGATCCGGGATCTCTTGAAATAAATTAGCTGCACCTGTGCAGCTTCCATAAATAGCAAAACCGCCCGGTGCTACCAACACCGAACGGTTTTACATGGATTTTCTCTTGCCGGATGCCCGGGAAGATATAATCAGCTTGAACACCTGAATTATATCATCTCCGATGCGTCCTGGCAAGGGGCGTATTTTTTATACCTATTTTTAAGCGTTGCGACGTCGCAACAGGAAGGAGCATGATATAATGGCTACTGCGAAAAAGCTACCCTCCGGATCCTGGAGGTGTCTGGTGTACAGTCACACTGAGCGTACATTCGACGCAAAATCAGGCACATGGAAGGATAAACGAATTTATGAATCATTTACCAGCGATGACCCATCAAGACGCGGGAAAGCGGATGCTGAGCGTCAGGCCGCCGAATTTCAACAGGATCGTGACACCAATGTCAGCCGGAAACGTCAAAAAAACGGAAACATTTTGCTGAAAGATGCAATGAAGAAGTACGTAGAAGCCATCGGTCCATCGCTTTCAGGTACCACTGTCCAGGGATATTCAAAAGAACAATATGACTCCTATGCTTTCCTGATGGAAAAGAAGCTTAAAGACATCACCACAGAAGACTTACAGAAAGCTGTTGATGACGATACGAAGCGCCCCTCAAAACGTTCAACAAAAACGAAAGCACCTATATCACCTAAGACTGTTCGAAACACTTACAGCTACATACGAAGTGTTATAAACTATTTTTATCCGAACGATAACTATGATGTAAGGCTGCCTAAGATACCTAAGAAAGTTAAAAATCTTATTCCTGCAAAAACTGTGCTGGAAATCATTAAAGATACGGAAATCGAACTGCCGTGTCTCCTGGCCTGCTGGCTCAGCTACTCTATGTCTGAGATCCGTGGAATCCGTGTTCGAGATATCTCTAACGGGTACATTACCCTGGACCGTGTTATCGTTGACATCGGACAGACTCCAACGGTAAAGGAAAGCGGTAAAGCGGAAGCCCGTCTGCGTAAGCATCACATCCCGAATTATATTCAGGCATTGATCGACAAGAATATCTCTGGGAAGAAACCAGATGATCCTTTGATCACCCTGAGCGGACATGCAATTTACATGCGTTGGGTATCTCTTTTAGAGCAGCATGACCTACCTCACATGACATTCCACGATCTGCGGCACCTTAATGCATCTGTAATGGCAATGCTCCGGATCCCGGATAAATATGCGCAGGAACGCGGCGGATGGTCTTCTGATCGGGTTATGAAAAACGTATACACACATACATTTTCAGAGGAACGGGAAAAGGTCGATGAGACCATAGACAATTATTTTGACTCGCTTCTGGACGGAAGTGCTTCAGAAAAAGAGAAGTCCGCCATTGAGATTATAAATGCACTTCGTGAAGCTGATCCGAACGGCTGGTACAAAGCCCTGCTAAATATGCAACACGAAATGCAACACAAAAACTAAAAAGCCGCGTAAATACGCGGCTTTTGTCGTGGACCTGAGGGGAATCGAACCCCTGTCCGAAAACCTATCCCCTGTTCTTCTACTATCATAGTCTGTTATTTAGAATTCCCGCCCGAACCCGAAAGCAGACATCCTGATCCGTTTGGTAGCTTCATCATACGCCCGCGTGCGCAAAGCTTTGCACGTGTCGTTTCCTGCTTTAAATGATGCCGGTTACTTAAAATGCAGGTATTCTAAGGCCGACAGCTGCCTAAATTAGGCTGCGTATGCTAATTCGTCGTTAGCGTTTATATTTAGGTTTGCCATTTAACGCATTGCATGCGGATAGCTTCACCAGCTTCAAAGCCCCCGTCGAAACCAGTACAAGCCCTTACTGGCACTCTCTTCGGAGTTTTTCGCATCGCCCGATCCGCAATGGGTCGCAGACATTCTTCCGATGCGTTCGCTTTTGACAGTGTTCAAAATCCAGGCGACCCCGAATTCTATACTGGTACTGTTCTCGCGTAACACAAATCTTACCATCACTCGCCCAAATTGTCAAGGGTCCGCAGTATAGATCCGC
>CAKTAA010000093.1 GCA_934526185.1 uncultured Eubacteriales bacterium
TTCGTTTATGTGGTCACTCTATGAAACAGTATGCCGCAGAAACAGCGATTTTATACACCTATTTTCATCATCGGCATACTGAAGACAGGTACCGAAAACATGTCTGAAACAAGCGGGGCAAGTTATGAAGCAGATATTAAAAAAAACGTTGAATACAGCCGGAACGGTGCTGGTTATTCCGGTGGTGCTTTTTGCGCTGCTGCTTGTAGGAGCCAGAATATTCGGACTTCAGGCATTTACGGTTCTGAGCGGAAGCATGGAGCAGGAGTATCCGGTCGGTTCGCTGATTTATGTTAAAAAAACGGCACCGGAGAGTATCCGCGTGGGAGACGTCATTACGTTTGTTTTGAATGAAGATTTGGCCGTGGCAACACACCGCGTCATCTCCGTAGATGCCGAAAGTCAGTGCTTTTATACCAAGGGTGATGCCAATGCTGCGGCTGACGGCGCACCTGTGCATTACAAGAATCTGATAGGCAAACCTGTTTTTACCATACCGTATATCGGATATGCTGCAAATTTTATACAAAAGCCGCCGGGATTGTATGTAGCTGTAGCGGTTGCTGCTGTTTCTCTGATTCTTGCTTTCTTTCCAACCGAAAAGAAAAATAAGAAGGAAATGGAAATGAATGGCAACAAAGCAAGCTGAATTCTGCAAGCTTGGATCGGATTGATAAAATCCGGCGCGGATATTTCCTTACGAGGGTGAAGCGTTGGTTTTTATACATATTTAATTTTTTTGGAAGGGGTACAAGTAAAAATGAAAACAAAGACAAAAGCGTTGCTCTCGCTGACATGTGCGGTGATTTTGGTTTTGGCGACTGTGTGTGCAACGGTGGCTTTCCTTACGTCAACGACAGGAACGGTCATGAACACCTTTACAGTCGGCAATGTGAAAATCACAATGGATGAGATAGCTGTTGATGTATACGGCGAGGTGACAACGAATACGGATCAGGTTACGGCAAGAGTTAACGAAAACGCTTACAAACTAATCCCGGGACATGAGTACACAAAGGATCCTACCATTCACGTGGACGAGGCCAGCGAGAACTGCTATCTGTTTGTTCGGGTGACGAATGCAATCGCTGAAATTGAGGCGGATACAAAGATAGCCGATCAGATGCAGGCGAAAGGGTGGACTCCCGTTACAGGAACCGATGGTGTTTACTATTATTCACAGGTTGCTGAGGGAGGCGATGATGTTGTAGTATTTGATAACTTTACTATAACCGATGATGCCAATCTTACAGACTATGCCGGCACTGCAATTGAGATAACCGGATATGCGGTACAGGCTGACGGCTTTGCTGATGCAGAAGCGGCATGGAACGCATCTTTCGGAGCCGCCACAACGGCTGCGGTAGGAGCTTGAATTTACGGTTTATAAAACCGTTTTCACTGTTGAAAAACAGGATTGGCTGAAAGGAGCACAGAAAATGAGGTGCAAAAGAATCGGAATCATTGTTCTGGCGATTATCCTGATGTGTATTGGTACGGGCGGCACGCTTGCCTGGCTGTCGGACAGCAGCGGGCCGGTTAAAAACACCTTTACTGTGGGAAATATCGATATCACTCTTGGCGAAACCACGACGAGCTATAAGATGGTGCCCGGAAACACCATTGCAAAGGATCCGAAGATAACGGTCAAGGGAGGCAGCGAAGCCTGCTGGCTGTTCGTAAAGATTGAAGAATCTGTTCCCTCGGCTCTTTCGTCAACCTATGCATTTGATGATTTTATCAGTTATACGTTGACTGCCGGTTGGAAGCCTTTGGATAATGTGTCCGGCGTCTATTACATGGAGATTCCCGCAGGTGAAAGCGATCAGCCGTTCTATGTTCTGAAGGATAATCAGGTTACGGTTCCCGACACTGTGACAAAGGAAATGATGGATGCTTTGGAGCAGGCGGAAGAAATGCCAGAGCTGACTTTCACCGCATACGCAATACAGAAGGATAATATAACAAGTGCGGCGGATGCATGGGCCAAATTGAATCCGGGTCCGTAATGCGCCGGCTAAGCATGACAGAAGTCATGTACCATTCCTTTGACATTAGACAATCGTATGTATGTATGTATGTATGTATGTATGTATGTATGTATGTATGTATGTATGTGCGTTTGGTGTGAATAAATTTACATAACAGAAAGGGAAGAGAAACCATGAAGAAGAGAAGAATTTTGTCCCTGTGCCTCGTTGCCGCAATTGCAGCTATCGCAGTGTTTGCTGGTACATTGGCCTACTTTACCGACACTGACGAAGCAGACAACACGTTTACAGTCGGCAATGTAAAGATTGACCTGATTGAGCAGGAGCGTGCGTACGACAATGAGGGCAACGCTACCGGTCTACAAGACTTTACTGGCGGCAAACTGCTGATGCCCATTGTTGGCTCTGCTCAGGGCGAGAAGGAAACTGTTGACGGTGTTGAAATGCCAACAGCCAAAAACTATGTTGACAAGATCATTAGTATCAAGAACACCGGTGAAAGTAAAGCCTATGTACGCGTTTTTGTTGCTGTTCCCACAGCGTTGCAGAATGGTGAAGTCCCCAATGCTCCTCTTTACGATGTTTTGCACTGGAACTTCAACGCTGATTCTACCGCGGAGGGCGAGTGGACCGATGAAATCGTTGTTGCAAATCCGACCGTGATTGACGGCGTTGAATACAAGATTTACAGCCGTACTTACACGACTGCTTTGGCCGCCGACGAAGCGACCGCAACACCCGCTTACATTGGCTTCTATCTGGACAAGAGCGTCGATTATAATGGCGAAAGCTGGACGGTTGACTTTGGCACTGGAACGCAAGCCATTGACTACGATCTGTCCGAAGGCGTGAACATTCCCGTGTTCGCACAGGCGATTCAGGCAGATGGATTCGAGTCTGCTGAAGATGCGTTTGCCGCTTCCGGTCTGCCTTCCAATCCTTGGGCTTGACGCTTTTAATCCTCGTGCTATTGAATATCTATCGCCCTTGGGGCGATAGATATTCATATACTTCTCGCAGGGCGGGAGCTTTCCGAGATGTTATGAAATGAAGTGCTTAAAATCCTTTTTGATTGAGAAGGGAATTATATTATGAAAAAAAGTGTTTGGAAAAGAAGATTGCTGGTCGCCGCGCCGATTGTCATCTGCCTGTCGATTCTTTCATACGGCACGCTGGCCTATTTCACAGCCGAAGATTCGGCGGAAAATGTAATAACAGCGGGGAGTGTTGACATTGAGCTTCTGGAAATGACAGATGACGGTGAGCCCTTTCCGACGGACGGAATAACCGGCGTTATGCCCGGCGACAGCGTGAGCAAAATTGTGACGGTAAAAAACACCGGAAACAATCCGGCGTATGTGAGAATTGCGCTGGACATGTCTGTTTTGACGCCCGAGTCCGAGGAACTGGCAACGGATGTCATCAGCTTGGATATCAATACCGAGGCTTGGACAGAAAAGGACGGATATTATTACTGCAACGAGATACTTGAGGCAGGGGCTGAGAGCGCGCCGCTTTTTACAAGCGTGACCTTTGCCCGTGAGGAGATGGATAACTCGTACATGGACGCTGTCGTGCATATTGATGCCGACGCTCAGGCGGTACAGAGCCAAAATAATGGTGCGAATGTATGGGAAGCTATTGGATGGCCGAGCGCCGAGTGATTCCATTCCAGAAAGGAATGAACTATGAAAAGAAAGACAGCGAAAATAAAAATCATCTCCTTTGTGATGATGCTGGCGTTTTTGTTCACTGTTTTCCCAGCCGGAAGTCTCCGTGCCGTTGCGGAGGACGGTGAATCGGCGGCCTTTGCGGATACTGTGCCGGTAACGGTATCGTTTACCGAGGCAGGTCCCCTGATGAAGCCTGTTACGGTAGAAACAGGCAGTAAGGTAAGAAGCCTGCTCGCTCAGGCTTATTCTTTAACGGCCGCGCAGGATGAGCAGACCGAAAACGGCCTGATTTTGAACAAGACTGCTGAACAGACGTCCGATGGTTACAAAATTGCATTGGAAGCCTACGTGACCGGCAGCGTTGTTACTACCACGACGACTACTCCCGCGGACATCGTTCTTGTGCTCGACCAGTCCGGTTCGATGGCCTATGACTTTAGCGGCAGCAGCACAAATACGAATGCGGATCGTCGCCAGTATGCCATGAAACAGGCTGTAAATAGCTTTATCACTGCGGTGAACGAAAAATATTCGGCGGATGCCGACCATCGCATGGCAATTGTAACCTTTGGAAGCAGCGCAGAGACACTTCAGGGATGGACATTGGTGGATGATAACGGCAAAAATACCCTGCAAACTCAAATCAACGGATTGCCGAACAGCCCGTCTGGCGCAACCAATGTGGCGGCTGGTATGTCTCAGGCTGACACCTTAATGGGCAGCGGCTACAGCTACAGCGGTGCCAACACCTTACGCCAGAAGGTAGTCATTGTATTTACCGACGGTGTGCCGACAACAGCTACAGACTTTAACACAACTGTGGCGACAGACGCCATCGTATCTGCGAAGAACCTGAAGGACGCTGGCGCAACGGTATATTCCGTCGGCATCTTTAATGGTGCGAATCCGGATGAACTGAATGGCAATGAATATGTAAGGGCAGTCATAGGTAATATTTCCTGTGATGGAAGTGTTGGAACTTTCTGGGGTGGAACAAATATTGCTCAGCTAGTGACAGGTGACGTTAGAAATATAGACACACCGGCTGGAAATAGATTTTTGAACTATCTTTCAAACAATTTTGTGGAAGCAACAGAAATTGGTATTACCAATAATTATGATTTTCCCGGATTGGCCGGTGGTGATGGCTGGTATATTACAAAGAACTTTACCCGCACCGATACACGTTACTACTTGACGGCGGACGATTCGGCAAAGCTGAACAACATCTTCCAGAGCATCAGTCAGCAGATCGGCGGCGCGTCCATGGAGCTTGATGAAACAACGGTGGTAAAGGACATTATATCTCCCTATTTCACTGTGCCCGAAAATACCAGTGACATCAAGCTTTACACCGCCGTCTGCACCGGTGCAGACACCGACGGTACGCTGATTTTTGGAACGCCCACCGTCGCTACCGGCGTTACCCCCAGCATTTCGGACAATACGTTGAGTATTTCCGGCTTTGACTTCGCCGCTAATTGGTGCGGTACAAGTGACAACATATATCACGGTCAAAAGCTTATCATTGAGTTCACGGTAACGCTGCGCGACGGCTTCCTCGGCGGCAATGCTGTTCCGACCAACGGGGAGACTTCGGGTGTATACACCTCCGACGGCACGTTGGTAGAGACTTTTGACGTTCCGAAGGTCGATGTGCCGGTTCCGGACGTGAGCGTGAACGTAGTGGATAAAAATGTTTATCTGCTTCATGTACCGACACAGGAAGAACTTCTTTCTGGCGGCGTGACAGTAAAGATGGGGAATACCGCGCTTGATCTTTCGGCTGAAAACTATGGCCTTGAGGAGTGGCAGACCGCGTACGTGAATATCGATGTGACAGCAGCGCCTGCAGCAGACTTTGATGCAACTGCGGACAGCAGCACCTATACCGTTACCGCTTCTGTTGTCCCGAAAGAAACCGGTGCCATCGCCGGCAAGGAAAGCAGCGTTACACAGAACCTATTTGTGTACAAACCGGTCGTTGCATGGAAGGACAGCGAGATTGATCTGGGCGCCTCGGCGAATTATGAGGATAATTTTGTCGGCGTTGAATGGAAACACGGTGAAATTTCTGCGGTCAGTGGAACAATGCTCGGAAACGAACCTGTGCTTGATTATAGGTATGATCCGGCGGCTGCGGCTTTCACGGCCGATACGCCGGTGAATGTGAAAACGTATATCGGCGAGCGAGAGGTTACACAGTATGCAACGTATGAGCACAGCGCTTGTACGTTCGATGGCTGTACATGGGACGAAACGAACGGTTATGAGTTTATAGTCCACATAAAATCCTGCATGTTGACGGTTATCAAAACAGGCTGTGCAGACATTGACGAGAATCAGACGTTCCTGTTTGACGTCGAAGGGAACGGAATCAAGCTGACGGTAGCCGTTCATGGCAACAGCTCGGTGACGGTGACGGATTTGCCTGTCGGCACCTATACGGTGACGGAAAAGACGGATTGGTCATGGAGATATATGCCGGAAAAGGCAGAACAGCAAGTTCAGGCTGTTGCAGGAAATAATGTTGTTACATTTGCAAACGAGCGTAAAAACACAAAATGGCTTGACGGCGGATGCTATAAGAATAACATCTATGGTGTATCTGCTGAGGAACCGTCCGAATCAGGTAATTAAAATGGTCCGTTACTGGGATACACGGCAGGGAGAGCGGACGAAACCGACGCGTCCGCAATTCCCTCCCTGCCGCGCAGATGATTGTGTGATAAATCAAAGAAAATCAGCAGAACAGAACTTGAAGTTTCAGGAGATGGAGTTATTTGTTCAGAAAGGCATGGTCAAAATATGGGAATGCTTTTGACAAAGCTGTTCGGAAAGGGAAGGAAGCTGCGCGGCGCCATCATAGCTGCCGCTGTTGTTGTTGTCCTTGCGGTTCCAACGTTGGCATTTCTGCTGTCCCGCACGGAGCCTGTTGTCAATTCGTTTCTGCCATCAAAGGTGACGTGTGAAATCAATGAGACATTTGAAAATGGAGTAAAAACAGATGTTTCCGTGAAGAACACCGGAAATACGACAGCATATATTCGTGCATCCATAGTCGTTTCGTGGGTGGACGAATCCGGCAATATTTCTGCCGTCCCGCCGATTGAAAATACGGATTACAGTATGGCATTGAATCTGGAGAACGGCTGGGTTCAGGGCAGCGACGGGTACTATTACTACACAAAGGCAGTGGAGCCTGATAAAAATACGGGTGTTTTGATAACAGAATGTAAGCAGTTAAAAGAAAGGCTTGGCTATAAGCTATCTGTAAACTGTATTGCATCGGCACTTCAATCATCACCGGCATCCGCTGTAGGAGAGGCGTGGTCGGCTACTGTAGACTCTGAAGGAAGTCTGGAGGTGACGACCAATGCATGAGAGGCAAATAGTCGGGTGTATGCCCGCGGCAAAAGGTATAAAACAGATCGGCAAATCTGTTGCACTTATGTTGCTGTGTCTGTTGCTTTCAGCAATGGCGATAACTGTTTCGGCAGATTCGGGTTCTCAGGTGATATATGAGGGCAGCGCAAAGCGGTTCGTCTTTATCAGCGAAAGCGAATATAGCGAAAAAGATCTTTTCAGCAATTTTAAGTCAATCATGCCCGGCGACACGCTGACGCAGGAAATTCGTGTGAGCAATGCAAAGGACAGCGGCGTGAAAACAAAGCTGTACCTCAGAGCTGAGACGGTTGACGAAGCCTACCGTGATTTTCTGTCACAGCTTACGCTGACCGTTTTGACGGAAAATGAAACGATTTTGGCCGAAACTCCAGCCGATCAGTGCGGAGCGCTTGCAGAGAATATCTGCCTGGGTACATTTTACGCAGGAGCCGATACAACGCTTAATGTGATTCTCAATGTTCCGGAAGCCCTGGAAAATGAGTATCAGAACGCGCTCGGAAAAATTCAATGGGTATTTACAGCAGAGGAAATGCCTTCGGAACCTACGGATCCTCAGGTGCCTCAAACAATGGACAATTCCGGGTTCCCCCTGCTCGTACTGCTTCTGCTTGTCAGCGCTTCTGTGGCTGCATTAATTGCCGTGGGTAACAGGCGGCGCCGCAATGGGGATTTATAATGAACAGCTGTCCGCTACTCAGCGGACAGTTTTTTCGTTACTTATCAGTCGTTGTGAGCGACTGATTCCAAGCTGAAACATTTTTGCGGAATATGAAAGGGGATAGAAAACAAATAATGCTTGACTTTTTTTAACAATTATGTTATAATAAATCTTGATATAGAATATGGGGCATTAGCGCAGATGGTAGCGCATCACACTGGCAGTGTGGGGGTCGTGGGTTCGAATCCCATATGCTCCACCAAAAACGACAAGCTTCAGCTTGTCGTTTTTCCTTGCTTATGATAAGCAAAATAACTATCTATACAAAATTTATCACATACTCACTATATGACTAAATCTTTGTCTCGACATGAGATGTGGGATTCTTGTCTATGATGGGATATACTGTAAGCAGATACAAGCATAGCTTTCAATAATGCTCAAGAAGAAGTTTTAATAAAATTAAATATCGGCGGTACAATAAAATACTTGAGAAAAGAAAAAATATTACACAAGAAAAAGTGGAGATATCATAGGCGTTTTGTATCAGTCAATATCGCGTATAACCATACTGTACTATACAG
>CAKTAA010000094.1 GCA_934526185.1 uncultured Eubacteriales bacterium
GTCATTGTTGTGTACTTCGATCCGCTCAATCAATGCGTTTACAAGCGTTGGGGTAAGCTCCGTAATATCCGTCAGTTCACGCAGGGTACGGAGCAGCAGCCTTAAATCTGTAACCTTCTGCTTCGCTTCCTGTAATGCCTTTTGACTGTCGGCAACCTCCTGTATTAAGGCTTTCTGCTCTTTTTCGTAGCTTTGGAGCATTTTGGAAAAGCGCTCATCGGAGAGTATGCCGCTTGCGTTCTGCTCGAACACCTTTTCAATCAGCCTGTCGATTTCGGCAATTCTCCTTGTACCCTGTTCCACTGTCTGTTGGAGTTTTTTGTGTTCTTTCTGCCGCATAGCGTTGGTTTTCTTCGCCAGCATATACAGAAATACCGTTTCGTGGCACTTCACGAAATCCGCTAAACCGCTGATGGCTTCAAACACAATCTTTTCAAGCACAACATCTCGGATATAGTGGATTTTGCAAGCTCCTCTGCCGTCCTTGTAGTTGGAACATCTCCAAAATTCCTGATTGCGTTTCAGGCTCTTAGCAGCACAGAAATGCAGCTTTGCGCCGCAGTCGGGGCAGTACACCAATCCCGAAAACAGGCTTGTTCTGCCCGTAGCTGTCGGTCTGCGGCGGTGTTTGCGGAGTTCTTGCACCCTTAACCATTGCTCCTCTGAGATAATCGGTTCCTGCATATCCGGAATGATCTGATGTTCCTCCGCTGGCTTGTAGACGGTTTTATGCACCTTGTAGCTGACGGTGGTGGTCTTGAAATTCACCGCACAGCCCGTGTACTGCCTGTTTTCAAGAATACCGACAACGGTTTTCTGATCCCAACAGTACGGATTAGCCGGTACTTTTTGTGCGTGTGATCTGCCGACACTTTCGTAATAAGCAGAGGGAACAAGAATTTTCTCTTTTTCCAACTGTCTTGCAATCTGAGATGGGCCACGCCCTGCAAGGCAGAAAGCATAGATTTTGCGTACCACTTCGGCGGCTGGCTCATCAATCAGCCATTTCTCTTTATCATTCGGGTCTTTCCTGTACCCAAACGGAACAGAAGAAGATACCCGTTTGCCGTTATCCGCTTTGGACTGCCATACCGCACGGATTTTCTTAGAGGTCTGCGCCGCATACCACTCGTTGAAAATATTGTGAAAGGGCATCATTTCCACGCCGTCTCCGGTCAGGGTATCTACTCGCTCCTGTATGGCGATAAAGCGAATGCCCAGCGACGGATACACTACCTGCGTCAGCCTGCCCATTTCCACCTGCTCACGCCCGAAGCGGGAGAGGTCTTTCACGATGATTGTGCCGATTTTTCCGTTCTCTGCCATACGCTCCATACGCATAAAATTTGGTCTTTGGAAGGTTGTACCCGATACGCCGTCGTCCACGAAAAACATGGTGTTGGTGTATCCCTCTTTTCGGGCGTAGTCCTGCAAAATCTGTTTTTGGTTGGTGATGGAGTTCGACTCCTCGTCCTTGTTGTCATCATCCACGGATAAGCGGCAGTAAAGCGCCGTGATTTTTTCATCTGCCTGCCCGTTTAATTTCGTTGCTGTTGTCATCATTCGTTTTCTCCTTTCCGACAACAGGGCATAGCAAAGGCATATTGATCCTACTATACCCTGTTGCCTTTTTCTACTGTGTGACTGTTAAATCAGCTTTTCGGACAGGATCAGTTCCTTGAATTGTTCCATAACGCATTGTCTGCCTTTCGGATTAAAGTGCGTAGAGATTTCATAGATTGTCCCACCGATCTTCAGCTTGAAATTATCCTCCCCAAAACGGCGCATCCTGCTGTAATCAAGAGTGCGTTCCTTGCTGCGGGGCAGCATATAATCCACAAGACAAACCGGCTCGTTTCCGTCTATCGGCTCAGGCGGCAGAGCATATATGACTTCGTTATTCGAATAAGTATCTATTTTCTTCATATCTCCACCTTACCTTTCGTCCCGGCTTCTACGGCTTCGTTCCAATTTTCTGTTGTAGTCGTACAGCAGTTTTAAAATGGTATCGGTCATTTGTTTCTGCGTGTAATTCTTCGGGAAAAATGCCTTTAAATCCTGTACCTTAAAGCTGATACGCTCGGTCTGATTTGCTTTTTCCTCGGACATAATCTCATAGATACTTTCCAAAGAAAGCGTACCCTGCTGCGCCGCTTTCTTCATACGGATACTCTGTGCGTGAGAAGGGGTGCAATCGTTCAGGCGCATAGCGTCCAGCAGGATTTTCTGCTGTTCTTCGGACAGATAGGAAAGCTCAACGGCGGGGCTGAGCGCAATCCCGCCCTCGTCTACCTTTTGGAGCAGTTCGGGAATGAGGTGGGGTAAGCGGATATATCGGAATACTTTATTTCGGCTTTCGCCTTGTTCCTTGCCGATTTCGGCGGCGGTATCCGACTTTGTCGCAACTTGCGATAAAGTTAAGTCCGTGCGTTTGCCCTGTGCTTTCATTGCCTCCATTTTCATTTTGTAAGCAAAAGCTTTTTCGCTTGGGAGTATCCGTTCACGGTGGAGATTGCTGTCTACCACCGCAATCATCGCTTCGTTTCGGTCAAGGGGATAGATCAAAACAGGCACTTCGGAAAGTCCTGCTTTTATAGCGGCGTGTAGTCTGCGGTGTCCGCTAACCACTTCATATTCGTCCGTATTTTCAATCGGGCGGACGATCAGCGGACAAAGTATGCCTTGTTCTTTGATACTTTCGGTCAGCACCTCCATATCCTCATCGTCCAGCACCTGAAAGGGATGTCCCTCAAAGGTGCGAAGCTTATCCACCCCGATATTCGCCGCCTTTTTCTTCGGCGGGTTGATTGTATTTATCATCGTTCATACCTTCTTTCTTTGTGCTTCATTGTTACGGCAATTTCCATCTGCCGCTCGGTTTCGAGCAGTTTTTCAAATCTCGGTATCTTTTCGAGAATTGCCCGTGCGATGGACAGTTCTTTTCGCAAAGGCTTGATTTTTGCGGTAATATCCCTCGCTTCGGTGTTCAGCGATTCGCTTTTCTTATGGCGGTTTCGGTTATATATTGACTGCCTTTCCTTTTCCAAAGCGGAGATTTGCGCCCGTGTTTCGCTGATAAAAAAGGCAAGCTCCTGCGGAGAATCAATCTGCTTCTCGCACAGGAATCTGTATTCTTCAAGGGTTTTATCCAGTTTGGCAACCTCCCGCCGCATTTCGGGCGAAAGCAGGCGGGGAGCGGCAGGAGCAATATTGTTGCCTGTGATCAGCTTGCATAATTCGATAATCAGTTCAAACAATACCTGTATGCCGTCCATCTTTTTCATTTTGCGGTACTCGATTTCAAGCAGAAGCAGCGGTGTATATTTCGGCTTATGGAACGGAACATAGCCGACATATCGTTGATTATCCAAGAGTCGTTCACGGATAGCGGCAGGCATATATTCCTTGCCCAAGCGGTCTAAGCGGACTGCCCTCTGCCAGCTCGGCGCTTTGACAGAATAGTGGGCAAAGTGTTCGTCACGCCGTATCTCGTAGCCCATATCTTTGAGGCGTATCTCAAAGGCTTTGAAGTTGGTGGACTGGGCAAGAGCGGTGTCAATATCCGCCTTTAACAGTTCACGGTGCGACACACCACCGCTCTGCTTCAGCCGGCATTCCTTTTTCTTCCCGCCATAAAATTCAGCTTCTTTTAAAATGCTTTTGCCGTATTCCAGACATACGGCGTCGGAGATTTCACGGAGCCTGTGGTGATCGGAGATATGTTTTCAAACTTCCTGCCGGTCTTAAAGGATACGGAGTTTACCACAAAATGGTTATGGAGATTATCGGTATTGAGGTGGGTGGTAACAACAATTTCATATTCCTTGCCCCACATACGCCTTGCGGTTTCCAAGCCGATTTTGTGTGCTTCTTCGGGAGTTACTTCTCCCGTCTGAAAGCTCTGATACCCGTGATACGCCACATTGCCGCCTGTTTTACCGAAGCGCTTTTTTGTTGCTGTCATACGCTCATAGGCTCTTTTAGCGTTGCAGTTGATACCGCTGACATGCATACGCTCATCGGTCTTTCTATCATTGGAAACATACTGCAAGGTGGCGTAGAGATCGCTGTCCACATACCTTTTGTCGATGGTTTTATCGGGGTTTTCCGCATAGTCGATCACTTCCTTCAGCCTGCTTTTCACAGGCCAGTATCCCGTTGTCGCCACATCATACCACTATCCTTTCCTTTTGCGGTAAGATAAGTTCGGCGGTTGTCTCATCAATCAAAGAGATAATTTTTTCTTCCGTGTCTGCTGAGATTTTGCCTTCGCATACCACACAAAGCTCATCTAATTTATCATTGAAAGAGAAGAATATTTCGGGTAAAACAGCTCTCGGCATATATCCCAAAGCTCGCTGCCTGAGATATTCTGATACAGAGAGACCGCACCTTTCAGCGTTATGCTCAATCATATTTTTCTCTTTTTCGCTGACACGGATAAACAGATTTTTATTTTTAACTTCGTTCATAACATCAGTCCTTTCTTTGATTTTTCAAGGGGTATTAGGGGTGCCCCCTAAAGTGAAATCGGCTCTCAAAGCCGATTGGGAGGGAAACTGTCAATACAGTTTCCCTGCTTGTTACAGCATACGACATCTCTGCTGTCTTTCCCGTGGGTGTTTTGCCGGTCTGCCTGAATGTCGTTTTTCTATTCCTGCCCCGGAGTCTCACCGCAGCGTTGTTTCGCTCTCTCTGCTCACACAAGAGGTCTTGGCAAAATCATATCCCATCCAGCCGGTCATTCAGTTGTAACCGGCTTTCGGGCAACAAAAAAAGCCGGCACACAAATGCGTACCGACTTACCGCCAAAAGGATAAACTTATCCCTTGCGGTAGTGGCTTCACATTCATGTAACCGGCTTTGAAATTCAAAGTCGAAACTGTCCTTTACGCTTTTCTTACTGCCGACAGTCCAAAGCAGTTTCAGAAGCGGCGGCATTTTCTCTTAGCATACCGCAGGCATTATCCGGCTCACAGCCGTCATCCCAAATCTGTGAAGAAAGATATTCAGTTGTCGCTCTCTTTTGAGATTTTTTTATTATACACCACAGAACAAATGTTTGTCAATACTTCCTGAATAAGTTTTTGAATATTTTTCAAAAAAGCGGAGATACTATTTTGTTTTATGCCTTGCGTAGTGAAATAGAAACCGATTCACATTTTATAATGTCGTTAAAACCTCTAATTACAACATATAAGAATCGAAAATTAGAGGTTGAAAAAGCCTGATTTCAAGCCATTTCTAAAGCATAAACTTTGAGGGATAAGGTATAAACACCTTACCCCTCCATTTGCATTTGAAAGCGTTACAGGATCATTTCCTCCATTTTACCCTAGCCGCATCAATGCGGCTATATTCGTTCCTTCATAATCTAATTTATTGCGACTAAGAAAGAAGATCGCAGAAAATATCCCTCCGATAAAATGATGTTTTCTACTCTTTCGCACCAAATATCCGGTTCAGTTCCTCCACGGCCGCCTCGTCTGCAAAAGCCAGAATATACTGGCCGGCACGAATAACGGTTTCACCATGGGGAATAAGCATCGCATCATCTTCATAAATAGCAATCAAGAGGGCGTGCGAAGGAAGTTTGATCTCAGCGATGGTTTTATTGACATTCGGAGAATGATAGTCGACATGGATACGGACAATCGAGTAGTCGCCTTTGGACAGCCGCATCAAGGTCATAATGGACTGATAGTTCATTTCATCTGCAATCATATGACCGATCATGTCGGCCTGATTGATCTTTACATCCACACCCATACCTGCATTAAAAAGCCATGCGTTTTTGGGATTATTAACTCTCGCAATTACCTTTGGCACATCGTATTCAAATTTTGCCATCATTGCCACGGCCAAATTAGTTTCATCATTGCCCGTAGTACAAACCAAGGCGTTACATCTGCGCACTCCGGCTTTTTCCAGCAACAGAGCGTCCGTTCCATCGCCTGTCAGGACATTTTCTTTTTTTAGGCCGTTTTTCTTTAATGCCTGAAGGGCCTTTTCTTTATTTTCAATGACGATAGCATTGTTTCCGTTTTCTATTAGCAATCCAGCGATATATCCTCCGACTTGGCCGCCGCCAACAATAATCACATTCATCGTACACCGCTCCTTTCCACTTTATAATTGCAACATATCCCTGGCCCGCTCCATGCAATCTGAACAAACCGACAAATACAAGATATCGTTATATTCGCAACACATATCTCTTTCCGGCACAAAGGATCGTCCATGACGTTCTACAGCAATCAGACTTATCTTTCCTGCCACATCAAACTCGGAATACTTTTTCCCCTCCAAGCTGGCAGGAATTCGTACCTTTACAAGCTGGACATCGTTTCCCAATTTGCGAATGACACGCCAGCTTCTGTTTCCTTCAAGGTATTCCATGACATTATCCAGTCCAAGGCGGGTAATGGATACTGTATATATCCCCATGGATTCAAACATTCTCGCCCGTATAGGGTCATACATACGAGCGATAACTGTGGGAACATGAAATACATTTTTCGCAATGTTAGCAACCACTGCATTCAGCGAATCGCTGCTGGTACAGCCAATCACTACATCCGCCGAAGCAATTCCCGCCTGTTCCAACACGTCTTTGTCATATCCGACTCCGCAGATTGTTCGTCCTGTAAATTCCTCGCTCAAAGCCAGGAATGTTTCCGGGCTATTATCTATGACGATGACATCATGGTTTTTTCGTGCCAAATATTCCGACACCCGGACACCAAATTTTCCACATCCTATAACTAATGCTTTCATTGCTTTCAACTCCTTTTCGCTCGGCGTACACGCAGTAATTTCTTTCTTGCTTCCTCAATGCCAAACACAATAAACGGGATACAAATTAAGTAAAGCCACTCAATCCAGGAAATCGGCGCCGTATTGAAAATTCCGCTCAAGAACGGAATATACATCAGCGCAAGCAGAATCACTACCTCTATCACTAAGCCGGCATTGATATAATGATTACTGAACAGCTTTCTTTTAAAGACCGATTCATAATCCGTTCGGTTGTTCATGGCCATTCCCATCTGTGCGAAGACCACACCGGCCAGCATCATCGTTGTGGCCTCGGCATAACCGTGCGTCCCCTCCGCAGCCAGTGGTATACCCGGCCAGCCGTTCAGGAAGTTGGCAAGGAAATAACCACCCACAGAAAAGAGTGTGCCAAGCAGTCCATACCAGATGAATCCGACTAAAACAACATTCTTATTGAGCAACCGCTCTTTGGTGGAGCGCGGCGGTTGCTGCATCACACTTGCTTCTGCATGCTCAGCGCCCAAGCCAAGCGCAGGCACCATATCCGTACCAATATCAATGGTCAGAATTTGAAGTACAGTTAGCGGCACGGGAATCATACCGCCGGAAAGCAGATATAAAGTGGGTGCTGCGGCTTCCGGCGTATTGCTGTCGAAAATATATCGAAGAAATTTCCGGATGTTATTGTAAACCGTTCTGCCTTCTTCAATCGCCCGGACAATCGTAGCAAAGTTGTCATCGCTCAGAATCATATCGGCAGCTTCCTTGGCGACATCCGTTCCGGTAATTCCCATGGCAATACCGATATCCGCCTTTTTCAGAGCGGGAGAGTCGTTCACGCCGTCGCCTGTTACTGCGACAATGTTGCCCATCTCCTGCAAAGCGCAGACAATGCGGTATTTTTGTTCGGGCGCCATGCGGGCAAAAACAACCTCGCCTTTTAGCACTTCCTTCAGCACAGTATCATCCATCTCGGCCAGTTCCACGCCCGATATTACCTTGGCATCAGGGCTCTGGATGATGCCAATTTTGCGGGCTATACTCTCGGCAGTCAATCCATAGTCACCGGTAATCATAATGATTTTGATACCCGCACTGCGGCACAGGCGAACCGCTTCTTTTACCTCACTGCGTGGCGGATCTTGCATCGCCACAAGCCCAAGAAAGGTTAAATTCTCTTCTACATTTTCAAGAGTATATTCACGAATCGATTCAGGAAGCGTTTCATCGTCTCTGCGTAACGGACGATAGGCCACTGCCAGGACACGCAAACCATCCCGGGCGTAAGTATCATTTGCCTGCATGATGCGCTGCCGGTCTTCCTCCTTCATCGGGCGGGAAGAAGAACCATCATAACAGCGTTGGCACAGTTCCATAACC
>CAKTAA010000095.1 GCA_934526185.1 uncultured Eubacteriales bacterium
GCTCTGCCGGGTATCACTGAACGAACTTCAGAGACTGCTCGATACAGCAGGCGGATGTGTTTTTGCTGAAGTAATACAGGCGAAAAGCTCGCCGGATCCCCGTACCTGTATCGGCAGCGGCAAGGTTGCTGAAGTAGCGGAGCTGTGTAAAAACAACGATATTAGGCTCGTCGTCTTTGACTGCGAGCTTTCCCCCTCTCAAATCAGAAACTTAGAGGATGATATAGGAGACGATGTCAGGGTGATAGACAGAAGCATGCTCATCCTCGATATTTTTGCGCGTCATGCTGCCAGCAGAGAGGGCAAGCTGCAGGTTCAGCTTGCACAGCTAAAATATACCATCCCCCGTCTGACCGGCAAGGGATCAGAACTGTCGCGTCTGGGCGGAGGCATTGGGACACGGGGCCCGGGCGAATCCAAACTGGAACGCGACAAAAGACATGTCAAACGGCAGATTGATGCACTGGAAACGGAAATTCGTGAGCTGGAACAGACGCGAATTGTCAAAAGAAAACAGAGGGAAAAATCGGGAATTCCCAAGATGGCCATTGCCGGTTATACGAATGCCGGAAAATCCACGCTCCTCAATCGCCTGACGGACGCTGGTATTTTGGCTGAAGACAAGCTATTTGCGACATTGGATCCCACAACCAGAAAATTCACGTTGCCGGACGGCATAGACGTGCTGCTGACGGACCCCGTCGGCTTTATCCGAAATCTTCCGCATCATTTGATAAGTGCTTTCCGTTCGACGCTGGATGAGGTCGCCTGCGCTGATTTTCTTCTAATTCTTATGGATGCGTCGGATCCGGAATTTCTGTCTCAACTTGAGGTAACGGAGAAACTTCTGACCGAGCTTGGCGCTGACGGCAAGCCTGCTCTTTATGTGATGAACAAAATAGATCTTTGCTCTCAAGCAACGCTTCCTTTTCTTCCGCAGCAGAAAAAGGCCGTACAAATTTCCGCCCGGACCGGCGAGGGAATCGAGCGGCTGACCGAGGCCCTTGTTTCTCTTGTTCGCGAAGGAAAACAGGAATTTCAATTCTTCTTTGATCATTCCCGTCAAAACCTGCTTCAAATTTTATACAAAAGCGCTATGGTCAGCGACGTTCAATATACCGACGAAGGTGTGCTGGCCACTGCTACTGTAGATGCGACTGTAAAGGGTTTGCTGGCTGATTATATTACAGAACGGGAGGAAATTCTTTCATGACTGCTTCCGAGACGCCGCTTCCCCGCCGCATTACGCTGAAATCGAAAGCTGAGACATCGTATACTGAAAAAAGGTCTGAGTTCATCGGATTTGCATCTCCCTGCCGAAACGAGGGCGAAGCACTGGATATGATTCGAGCCATACGAAAACAGCACAGTACGGCGCGACATCATGTTTATGCCTATACCTTTTCAGAAAACCACATTACCAGATATTCTGACGACGGAGAACCACAGGGGACGGGAGGTCTCCCTGTACTGGACGTAATCCAGAAGCAGAAAATTACTGATGCCTGCGTTGTCGTCACACGTTATTTCGGCGGCATACTTCTCGGTACCGGCGGTTTGACGCGTGCGTATGCTCATGCGGCCTCTCTTGCGGTATCTGCCGCCGGCATCGCCATTTATGAAGATTTCAGAGTCTATCGGATACTGTGCGACTACGCCGCGTATCAAAAGCTCCTGTCCTCACTGAGAACGTTCGGCGCCATGGTTGATGCAAGCGATTTTTCCGCTGATGTGTCGTTGCAGATAGCCGTACCTTTTCGGCAAAGCGAGGCTTTCGAGAAAGCCGTCGGCGATTTGACATGCGGCAATGCATTGCTGTCGCCGGAGGGGCGGCGCTACGCTTCTGTGGATCCCCGGCATATTGGAGAATAATTTTAAAGCTTTATGGAAAACTTTTTATAAAACTTAGAAATAAACGTTTTCCGTTTCTTTATACGTTACGCAATAAAAGGCAGCTTTTGCCGCGGAGTGCTTATGGCACTGTACATACCTGAGCGGAAACAATTCCGTCTAAATCTTTTATCCGTCTCTATACGATAAAAATATATTCCTTATACTACAAAATATTTGTCGAAAGAACAAGGAATTTTATTATTTCATGCGTATCTTATATTAAGTATTGGTATCGACATAAGCCTGTATTCTTCGCTGAGGTATCAGCATTCTTTTCTGATAAAGAAAGCGAGGTGATTTCGGCATGAGTGCCATTCGTTCCATGCTTGAAGAAAGAGAGCGCCGGACACTGTCGCCTTTTGCCGCTCTTTCTGCTAAAACCAAGGGACGTGAACTTCCGCTCGCCCCCTGCGACATGCGCACGGAATTTCAAAGAGACCGAGACCGTATCATTCATTGCAAGGCTTTTCGGCGTCTGATGCATAAAACGCAGGTATTTCTGTCGCCGGAGGATGATCATTACCGCACACGTCTCACGCACACTCTGGAGGTCATGCAAATTGCACGGACCATCGCGCGTTCCCTTCGTTTAAATGAGGATCTATGCGAAGCCATTGCATTGGGACATGATCTCGGCCATACGCCTTTCGGCCATGCCGGGGAGGAAATCCTGCAGAACTGTTACTCCCCTGATTTCACCCATTACAAGCAGAGTCTAAGAGTTGTGGAAAAGCTGGAAAACGGAGGCAGGGGACTCAATCTGACTTGGGAGGTTCGGGACGGTATCGTCAATCATACCGGCCGCCGCCAAGCCGCCACGCTGGAAGGCGTGGTTGTCAAATTTGCAGACCGCATAGCCTATATCAATCATGATATCGATGATGCCATACGGGCCGGTGTTATCCGAGGGGAGGATATTCCCGCGGAGCTTTGTGATATTCTCGGCCGCACGCACAGCGAACGTATCAATACGATGGTCACCTCTGTTGTACGGGCGAGCGAAGGGCAGAACGCAGTATGTATGGACGATACTGTGGGACAGGCAACCGGGGCGCTCCGTGATTTTATGTTTCAGAATGTTTATCTGAATCCGATAGCCAAGAAAGAAGACAGCAAGGCAAAGCGGCTATTGGAGGATCTGTATGATTATTTCCTGCAAAATCCCGATCGTCTTCCCGAGGAATATGCCTGCAGAAGCGAGGACTCTTCAGCACGGCGCGTCTGCGATTACATATCGGGTATGACAGACCGGTACGCAATTAACATGTATACCAAAATTCATATTCCACAAAAATTCAGAGGGTAGGAGAGATATGTTTTGCGATTCCCGGACGGTTTTCTGGATGAACTGAAATTCCGATGTGATATTGAGACCGTAGTCTCCTCCTATGTGACGCTGAAGCGCGCCGGATCCAACTATTCGGGGCTCTGCCCGTTTCACAGTGAGCGGACGCCCTCCTTTACCGTGTTTCCCGCGACAAAAACGTTTTACTGTTTTGGATGCGGGGCCGGCGGAGATGTCATCACCTTTGTTATGAAAACGGAAAATCTCGATTATCTCTCCGCAGTAGAGGAGCTTGCCCGGCGGGCCGGTATACCGATGCCTGTGCAGACGAATTCCGAGGCACCCGAAAAACAGGTCAACCGGCTTCGTCTCCTGGAGATGAACCGGGATGCTGCAAAGTTTTTTCACACCTGTCTATTCGGACCGCAGGGAAAAGAGGCGATGGATTATATCACCTCGCGCGGGCTGCCGAGGCCGGTGCTGCGTCATTTCGGCGTCGGCTATGCGCCGGACGACTTCGGCGCCCTTACGCGTCACCTGCTGTCGCTTGGGTATTCAGCCGAAGAAATGACACTCGCCTGTCTCTGCGGCATCAGTAAAAAAAATCAAAAACCGTATGATTATTTTCGCGGCAGAGTCATGTTCCCTATCATTGACACCGCCGGCAATATCATTGCTTTCGGCGGTAGAGTCATGGATGGATCCCAGCCGAAATATCTCAATTCTTCGGATACTCCGGTTTTTAAAAAAAGCCGAAATCTGTATGCGCTCAACTTTGCAAAGCAGCACTGTGCGCAGCGGCTGATTCTCTGCGAGGGCTATATGGATGTCATTGCAATGCACGCGGCAGGATTTGAAAACGCCGTAGCTACGTTAGGTACGGCAATGACACCGGAGCATGCCCGCATTCTGTCACGCTATGCCGCTCAGGTCGTTATTGCCTATGACAGCGACGAAGCCGGCCAGACAGCCGCCGGAAAAGCCATACGATTGTTGGAAGCGGTGGGGACGGATGTTCGGGTGCTGCGCATGAAGGGCGCTAAGGACCCGGACGAATATATTAAAAAATTCGGTGCAGACCGTTTCCGTATGCTTCTTGAGGAAAGCGTCGGCCAGTTTGATTTTCGGTTTGACAATATTGTTTCAAAATATGATCTCAGCGAAACCGCCTCAAAACTGAAGGCGGCAGAGGAAGTGACGGATTTGCTTGCCGGAATTGGCTCCGAGGTAGAGCGGGACGTTTATTTGATACGCGCGGCGGAAAAGCTTAACGTATCCGCAGAAAGTCTGCGGCACGATGTCGGACGTTCTGTGAAAAAAAAGAAAAAAAAGCAGGAGCGGGAAATTTTACGTAATGTCATTCAAAAAAGCAGCGGTTATGGCGATCGGATCAATCCTGATTATGTAAAGAACAGGAAAGCTGCGGAAGCCGAGGAAGCAATACTCGGAATTCTGCTGCTGTTTCCGGAGTATATTAAGAACGTATCAATGGCTTTTGAAAATCCGTTTCAGCTTAAACCTGACGATTTTATTACCGCGTTCAACAAAAAAGTATACGAATGTCTTATCCGTACTTATCAGCAGACCGGCGGTGTCGATCCCGGATATCTCGGCGAAACCTTTAACGGAGATGAAATGGGCCGTATTACAGAAATGCAGGTAAGGCGCGGGCGGCTGACAAAAAATGATTTAGAAGTGCTGACCGATTGTATTCAAACCCTTCGTTCGGAAAATTCCCAAACCGACGCTGCTCAGACAACGCTTGAAGGGATTCAGAATATTCTGCAGAAAAAGCGCATTGTCCACCCGCAGGATTCAGAATGACAATTCTATCCAAGGATTACGGATTTTAAAGATTAAGGAAAAAGCGGCAGAAGCCGCAAACCGCAAGGAGTTTACAAATGATGGCTAACGAAAAGGAAAAGCAAAAGCGTCTTGATACGCCGGATGTTCTGGCAAAGGTCAAGGAAAATGCATCTGAAAAAAAAGCCGGCGAAACAAAGGAAAAAGGACATTTTGATATTCAGGAGCTGGTAGAGCGTGCGAAAGCAAAGGGATCGATTTCCAACAGCGAAATCATGGAGCTTCTGGAAGATGTCGATTACGATATCGAACAGATCGAAAAGCTTTATGAGACGCTGGAAAACATGGGCATTGACGTCACCGGCTATCTGGATACACCGGAATTCGATGAAATCGAAACCGAAGTGGAACGGTACGAAAGTGCTGAAGAAATGGAAAAGATGCTCATTCAGGAGGGTCTTTCTATTGACGATCCTGTCAGAATGTACCTCAAGGAGATCGGTAAGGTTTCTCTTCTGGACGCTGAAACAGAGCTGAAGCTGGCGGAAAGAATGTATAACGGCGATCAAGCTGCAAAGGATCAGTTGGTGGAGTCCAATCTCCGCCTTGTTGTCAGCATTGCCAAGCGTTATGTCGGCAAAGGCATGTTTTTCCTGGATCTCATTCAAGAGGGCAACCTCGGCCTGATGAAAGCTGTTGATAAGTTCGATTACCGCAAGGGTTATAAATTTTCGACGTATGCAACCTGGTGGATACGTCAGGCCATTACCCGCGCCATTGCAGACCAAGCGCGAACCATTCGAATTCCCGTCCATATGGTGGAAACGATCCACAAGGTATCCCGCGTATCCCGGCAACTGCTGCAGGAGCTCGGTCATGAGGCCACTGCAGACGAAATTGCTGCTGAAATGGATATGAGCCCTGAAAAAGTACGGGAAATCATGAAGATCGCGCAGGATCCCGTATCTCTTGAAACTCCTATCGGTGAAGAAGAGGACAGTCATCTCGGCGATTTTATTCCGGATGACGACTCTCCCGCTCCAGCGGAAGCTGCCTCCTATATGCTTCTTCGTGAACAGCTCTGCGAAGTTTTGAGCACGCTGACTCCCAGAGAAGAAGAAGTATTAAAGCTTCGGTTTGGCTTAAAGGACGGAAGGACACGGACATTGGAGGAGGTTGGCAGAGTCTTCAATATTACGCGTGAAAGAATTCGTCAGATTGAAGCTAAGGCGCTTAGAAAGCTCAGACATCCCAGCCGTTCCAAGAGACTACGGGATTATTTGGATTAAATGTCATGTTGCACATAAAATTTGACTTGACATACGCTTCATTTTGGTGTAGAATGATATAAAATATGTTTGCAGGTTGATTTTGACGAGGGGGAACCATTTGCATGAAAAAAATTATATGCACATTGTTATGTATGGTACTGTCGATATCTGTCTTTACAGGTTGCAGTGATGACAGCGGAAAAAAAACAAGTACCACAACCATAAGTCCTATGACTCTTACCTTGACAGCGATTACTGATGAAACTACAACGCAGGAAGCTATCGAAGCCGTTCAGGAAATTATGAACAATATTTCCAAATCAGAGTTTAAAACTCAGGTAGAGCTTCGTTTGATGACAGCAGATGAATATATAAATTACATAGAAAAAACATTTGCTGCGAATGCTTCCGCTCAAGACACCACGGCATCGACCGAGGAAATTGAAGCAGATACCTCGGCTGATACAGGAAATAGTGTAGATACCGATTCTGTTGTCGACGGTGATGAGTCCGGCGAGGTTGTAACCGTAGAACTGGTCACCGATGAGTACGGTCGATTGGTTGAAAAATATCCGGAAGCTGAACAAAATCAGCTTGATATCATTTTTATGACCGGAAGAGATATGCTGCAGGATTTTTATTCAAAAGGTTATCTCGCTGCGCTTGACGAAGAAATTAACGGCGATTCAAAAATGATAAAGAAGTATGTATATCCGACATTTATTGAAGCTGGTAAAATCAGCGGTTCGCAGTATGCAATTCTTAACAACAGAAATCTCGGCAACTACAAATATCTTTTAGTTGATAAAGAACTGGCTGACAAATATCAGTTTGATACCTCGTCAGTTACCTCTCTCAAGGATTGCGAAGCTTTTCTTGATCAGGTTAAAGCCGGCGAAACCGGCGTCATTCCGATGAACAAAGAGATCGGTCTTGCAAATGCACAGTATGTTTTAGGCCGTGAATCTCTGTTAGGTTGTATATTGGGTTCGTCTGAAACTACAATTCCTTCCCTCATGTACGGTAACGAACAATATGTAGAACATAAAGCGCTGCTCGAAAAGATGACAAAAGGCGGCTATTTTGCTGAAGATCCCGATAAAGAGGGACAGCAGTATGCAATTGAATATGTTGAAGGATATGAAAGATCTCCCGAGGACAATCAATGGACGGATGACAAATATGTAATTGTTTATGAGGAACCGACTGCAACCGAAGATGCGTTATATTCCGGAATGTTCGGTGTAAGCTCTACTACCAAAAGCGTAGCCCGTTCAATGGAAATCATTCGGCTGCTTATGACAAGCTCCGAATACTGCAATGCCTATCAATATGGGGTTTCAGGGACGCATTATTCTTTGAACAAGGATGGTACTATTAAAATTTTAAGCGATGCTTATTCAATGGATCTTTATCACACAGGTAATGTATTCCTGACCTATCCAACAGAAGATATGCCAGCGGATATATGGGATATATACAAGCAGCAAAATCAGGAAACCGTCGTCGGTCCCTACCTTCTCTTCCCGTATGATGATCCTTCATACGGCGAGGCTTCATTAAATCTTGTCAACCGTTATATTACGCTTTCAGATCAATACATGGAACAGTATCAAAAGACCGTCATGAAGAGTGCGGATTTGAGTACAGTTGAATATATGGCTGAAACTCATACAAAATTGCTCTCCACAGATCTCATTAAGGAGAATCTGAGCGTTTCGAATGAAACTATCAGCGGAGAAGAAAAAGAGGCTCTTGGTATTTCAAGGTTATATGTTGAATATCTGACTGCTTTGTCTGAAGTTACACAATAAAAGTAAAATTTTGGATCATTAAAAACCGGAGTGGCTTATGTTCACACC
>CAKTAA010000096.1 GCA_934526185.1 uncultured Eubacteriales bacterium
AAGCTGAAACGCTCTGTTTTTAGGTATTCTAACGAAGAAGCACAGACAAAAGAAGACTTTGCACGCAAAGTCTTCTTTCAGAGAGGTAAAATCTATATGTATATGTTATCTTCCGATTGTTCAGATGCCGCGGCACCATTTCAGATATCTTAAAGCGTGTTTCTGACCCGCTACTTCCAAATCGCCGTTGAAAATGTCATCATGGAAACCTTCAACGCAAAGATCACCCGAAAAATTGTGCCGATAGAGCACATCGAAAATCGCACGCCAATCTGTATCGCCATATCCCGGCGTTCTGGGAATTGCAAACTGTGATGCACCGGATACACCGTATTTTTTGACTTTATTCCAATCAATATTGGCATCTTTACCGTGAAGGTGATACACACGTCCGATCCATTCTTCCAGCTGGGGCACAGGATCAATCAGTTGTACCATTTGGTGTGCAGGCTCCCATTCCAATCCGATGGCCGGACTGTCAACAGCATCAAACATCATTTGCCATGCACGCGGATTAAAGCCGATGTTGTATGTTGCTCTGCGCCATGTTCCGCCCATTGTGCAGTTCTCAATAGAAAGACGTACGCCATTCGCCTCGGCGCGTTTAGCCAGCTCACCGAAAACTTTTTTATAAACCGGAATAGCTTCTTCCACCGGACGACTGTAAAGTGCACCTGCAAAGGTGGTCACCATATTCGTATTAAAGAGATGCGCACCGTCAATAAATTTCTCCAAAATATGCAGTTGCTCCTCGTTTTCAAGCGGATTGCAGTAATAACCAATCGAAGAAATTTCCGGCATTTCACCGTCCACTGCGGCTTTTACGCGTTCGGCAAATGCCGCTAAGCTCTCATCCGGAAATTCCATGTGGAAATTTAAAGCAAAGCACTCAAAGCCGCTTTTTATAAACTCCGGCAGCAGGTCATGTACTCTGTCTCCGGGAACAATTGTACCAATGCGAACTTGATTCATTTTGCACTACTCCTTTTCTATGTTCTTCATTACCCTTTTACGGAACCAATCGTTATGCCTGTGACGAAATATTTCTGCAAAAACGGATAGATACACAATAACGGCACCGTAGAAACAACAATTTTAGCTGCATTAAAAGTTCTGTTTGAAATCTGTGAAAGCTTTTGCAGCCTTTCCGGATCCGTAATGGTGGTAGTGTCCACCGTAAGCTGGCGGATATAGGTCTGCAGCGGGTAATTCTCGGCTGCCTGAATATAAAGAAGACCCTGAAAGTAATCATTCCAATGACCGACAATACTGAACAAGCCTACTGTAGCCAGCGACGGCAGCGAGATCGGCAAGAAAATTTTGAATAAAATCGTCCACTGCCCCGCACCGTCAATAATTGCAGCTTCTTCAAGCGCATCCGGTGTACCTTTGAAAAAATTCATGAGAATGATAACGTTGAAAACCGGAACGGCCGTAGGCAGAATCAACGCCCAAATAGAATTGACAAGGCCGAGATTCTGCACAACAAGATAAATCGGAATCGTACCGCCGGAAAAAAGCATAGTGAAAAGCAGGAACTTCATGTAAATCGGCTGTGCTTTGAAGCGGGACTTAGGCTTTGAAAGCGGGTAAGCCATCAAAATTGTAAGCAGAACATTCAGCGATGCACCCAAAACAACACGCAGCACCGAAATGCCGAAAGAACGCCAGAACTGTGCATCTGCGAGCAGCTTTGTGTAAGACTCCAAGGTCGGATTAACAGGATAAATTCCGACAATATTTGCAGAAGCCGCTGTGCTGGAGCTAAACGATATAGCTACCATATTCAGCAGCGGCAGCAAACAGATGAGTGCCATTGCAATTACAAGCACCCATATAACCGCCTGTGAAATACGGCTTCCGAGTGTTTTAGAAGTAATCATATTTGCCATTCCTTTCCGCTTAGAACACACTGATTTTTGCAAATCGATCCGCAAGCGTGTTAAAGCCGACAATGAGGATAAAGCTTACTGCAGATTTCATAAGGCCGACAGCCGTGCCCAAGCTGTACTGCCTCTGTACCAGACCAACGCGGTAAACATATGTATCGATAATGTCGCCGGTTTGATAGACAAACGGATTATACAGGTTATAAATTTGATCGAACCCGGCACTTAAAATACTGCTCATATTCAAAATGCACATAAGCATAATCGTAGGCAAAATAGAAGGAAGCGTGATGTGCAGTGTTTGCTTCCAACGACTTGCGCCGTCAATACTTGCAGCCTCGTATAAACCGGTGTCAATGCCGGTCAGTGCTGCAAGGTAAATGATGGAATTGTATCCAAATTCTTTCCAGACATCCGTTGCAATGATCACCGGACGGAACCAGGTGTTGCTGCCGAGAAAAAGGATCGGCTTTACACCAAAGACCCCGAGGAACTGATTGATAGGTCCCTCAAAAGAGAACATATTAATGACGACCGTTGACAGGACTACCCATGAAAGAAAGTGCGGAAGATAGACAATTGTCTGCACACATCGTTTGATAGAACGCACTCTGATTTCGTTCAGCAGCAAAGCAAAAAGCACTGCAATGATCATATTGAAAATAATTTTTCCTATAGCGATAATTAACGTATTCGCAAAGATTTGTCGGCTATCCGGCAGTGCAAACATGAATTTGAAATATTTGAGACCGACGAAAGATGACCCTAATATACCTTTTGCGGGAACAAAATCCTGAAAGGCCATGACGATACCGAACATAGGTGCAACAGAGAATATCAACAAAAGCACTACGCCCGGTAACAGCATACTGTGAAAAGCCAATTGGTTTTTCCAATTTTTCACAACCAACTCACGCTCCTTGTTTGATAAAATATGAGCTGTCCCTTTGTAAGAGACAGCTCACGATACAAATCTTACTTAATTGCTTCCGCAACCTCCTGCGTAATTACATCGCCGCCGGCGGTTTTCCATGTGGATGCAAATTCGTCAAAATACTCCACAGGCTTTTCACCTGTTACAATCTTCAGCATAGTCTCAGATTCTATTTTAGAGAGGCTCTCCCACATGGTCTGCATAGAAGATGTAACGCCATAGAACACAGGATAAACTGTATCCGATTCGGTCTCCTCCATTACTTCACCTGCTACGAAACGACCGTAATACTGAGTCGCCTCTACGTGCGAGATATTTTCCCAATCATCGGAATCCATTTTTTCAATCATCGACTTGCAATACTCTCCGCAAGTGATAATCCAAGGGAACGTATCGACTTCTTTGCCGTCAACATATGCTTTAATGTCATCCGTTGCACGGTAGATTGCATCAAAATAGTCAAAGTTGATGCCGACCGGGCCCAGCGAACGCGAATAGATGTAGCCACCGTACGGATCTTCGAACTCAAGGCAGTCTTCATCGTTCTTATGCTCACTGAAGCGCGTATAATCATAAGTGTAGTTTAAGAGCTTCACAACGAGTTCGGGATGTTCGTAACCCTTTCTGACAACAAGATAGCCTTCGCACGGATTATTTGCAAACGTCTTCACCTTACCGTCATCACCGACAGGCACAACATACGGTGTCCATCTTGCATCACGGTTAATGGTGTGCGTCTGACCGATCCAATTGGAGGTCCACCACGGACCGTATACTGCACCGCACTGGCCATTGATTACGAGCGACTGGCTGTCTTCCTGATTTCTTACCGCCATCTGCGGGTCAATAAGACCTTCCTGATACCAATTCGCAAGAACCTGTAAAGCATCTTTCATTTCCGGCTGCACAGAACCGTAAACGACCTGCCCATCTTTCTCAATCCACTGACCGGGAGTCGCACCGAACGCCGCAAACACATTGTTGGCATACATCGGAGAACCACCGTATTTTCCGTAGATCCCATTAGAGAGAATCATGCCGATCGTATCATTCGTGCCGTTGCCGTCCGGGTCATTTTCAACGAATGCTTTAAGAATTGCTTCCACATCTTCCAACGATTTCGGCGCTTCCAGATTCAGCTTATCCATCCAGTCCTGACGCAGCCACAGCAGTTCGGCGCCGGTATCGATCGTCGTGCCCGGCAACGCCATCAAGCGGCCGTCCACACTGGCACCGTTCAGGCAGCGACCATCATAGGAATCATACAAGTCCTTTGTAATGTCGCTGGCCACAGTTTCATACACATCTGTTAAATCGGCAATAAGGTCATTTTCTGCAAGCTGCTTGACCGTAGTGTAATCACTGACGCACATGATATCCGGAATTTCACCGCTTACAAGTGCCATGGACACCTGCTGATCGTATGCTTCGCCCGACGCCGCAGAAAATGCAAGCTTCATTTTGGCATTTAAATGCTTCTCGTAAAAACGGGTACGAATATTGTTTTCTTCGTTGTCACCTTCATATTCCGTTCCGTCCAGACCGGAATAGGCTGCATCCGGTGCGGCTTTACCGACCGTGTATGTGATGGTTTCCGGGTATGCCGCCCAAGGATCTGTCGCTGCCAAGGTCCAGCCATCATCTGCCGCACTGCTTTCCGTACCGCTTGCGGAGGAATTTTCTTTTCCTGTATCGCTTGCAGAACTGCCGGGTGCCGCACTGCATCCGGTCAGCATTAAGACTGCAAGGCAAGCACTTAATACTTTCTTCCAGCTTTTCATAACTGTTTGTTCAACTCCCTACATTTTATGGAAACAACCATAGCCCCAGTTTTGCGATCGATCGTTGCAATCCTTGTTTGCTTCCTTGTTTAAATTGTACTATTTTCTTAAATCGGAGTAAATGAAAATAATTTAAGATTTATGTTTATTTTTTCGTGTTTTGTGCAAAAAGGCACTTTTTGTCATCAATCGGCAAAACAAGTGTAACTTCTGTACCAACATGCGGCGCACTGTTAATTTTTATGCCATACGCTTTTCCGTAGTAAAGCTGTATGCGTTCATGTACATTTTTCAGTCCATATCCATTGGAATGTGTAGTCAGAATTTTTTCTATCTGCTTTTCCGTCATACCGCAGCCGTTATCCTTTACCGCAAAAACAAGTTTTTCCGACTCCTTTTGACAGCTGATTTCAATGCATCCATCCCGATTTTCTTCGGCATCGATACCATGCAGAAACGCATTTTCTACCACCGGCTGCAATATAAAGCACGGAATCTGCAATTTTTTTAAATCCGGATTTACGCTGTACCGTACTTCTATCTTTTTATCGTGCATAATTTGCTGTAATTGAATGTAGGAGCACACATTTTTCAATTCGTTTTCTACGCTGATCATATCGCTTCCGTGATTCAAAGCTGTACGGTAAAACGTGGAAAGAAGCTGTACCACTTCACAAATATCATCAGCTCCTCTCTCCATAGCTTTCCAGTTAATCACGGAGAGCGTATTATACAAAAAATGCAGATTCATTTGGCTGCGCAAGGCTTTCAGCTCAAACTCTCTTTCCATTTCTTCGCTTTCACCAATCTCTCGCATCAATTTTTTTATACTGTGAATCATCTCGCCAAAAGCATTTGTCAGCACTCCGATTTCATCTTTGGAGTCACTGTAGACCGTAATCTGCAGTTGATTGCCGCTGCCGACCATATTCCGCATATTCTCTGTCAGTCTTTCAATTTGCTTGACCATATTACCCATAAAAAGCCAACAAATAAAAATAGAGAGCAAGAGCATCGCCATAATCGTTCCCATATAGTACCAAACCATTTTTTCCGCATATCCGGACTCTATGCGGGTATCCTGATAAAATAAAATTGTCCACGGCTGCGCTTGCAGCGGTACAGACAAAACGCTGACACCCGCTTTTTGGGCTTCCTTTGTGTTATTTTGAAAGCGGAGAATGTCCTCTATCCCCAACGACTTAAGATTTGCGGATGATTTTTTAAACAAGATATTACCCGTATCGTTTTCAAGGATATAGAATCCGAAATCTTCATCTGCAATATCCAAAAGCGGTTGGAACAGCGCTTTCGAATCGGGCTTTAAGTACAGAATATTCGGACGATTTTCACCACGCAGATTTACAATTTTCTGTGCCAAAAACACATCGGAATTATTGTCGGAAAACCAATGCGGATACCCGTCTGCCATTACGGTATCTTTCCACGCAGATGACTGTATCCGTTCAATCGGAAGCAGATAATCTTCCACCGGAACCTCGGAAGCCTCACTGTAAAATAAGATTTTGTCCGTATCCGGATTATACAGCTCTACGCTGCGTACCACGGCGTCAAGCTGTACCACAAGCTTTTCATACATATCATAGTAACCGGTATATTCTGCATTCAGCGCTTGTATAACGGTGGAATTGAATACTAATGAACGCAGCGTACTTTCCTGCCGTGCGAGCTTTGCATCCAGTTCGCTTCCTGCCTGTTGAAGGGTAGCTCGAGTGTTGTCTTGTCTGCGCTGTTCGGATTCATTTTGAACACGTGCAAACGAAAAGCCTCCAAAAAACAGGACCGGAACAGCGCAAATAAAAATATATGTAAGTATCAATTTATAACGGAATTTCATATCTCGAAACAGGCGCAAAATACGTTTCATAATTGTTCCTTTCCGTTTGTTCCTTCATCTCTGTATTGCTGCGGGCTCATACCATACAGATCACGGAAAATTTTGCAGAAATAAGTTTCATTCGGATACCCAACCTCTTTACAAATGACAGATACCTTTTTTCGTGTACCTTTCAAAAGTTCTTTTGCACACTTCATACGATATGCTCGCAGATAATTTGCCAATCCCTGCCCGGTTTCACGTTTAAAAACAGAACTTAAGTGCTGCGGCGAGATAAAAAGAGACTCTGATATTGTCTGCAAGGAAATATCCTCACGGTAGTGTTCCGCAATGTACTGCTTTGAAAGATCCGAAAGTTTTTTGGCTTTGACCGGCGTTTCTGCGAATTTCTGCTCGGCTTTATCCAAAATCGGAAGCAGGATATCACACAGTTTCTGCATAGATTCCGCACGCCAGATGCTTTCGATAATCTGATAGGTCTGTTCCGCCGAAATTTCGGGCAAAATCCGAAACAGCTTTGCCGCAGCAGCTGAAATACCGGATTTCACAAAAAGGTGAGAAAAATTCTTTTCCCTTCGCATCGTGTACAGTATTTCCCTTGCTTTTGAAAACCGATAATCAAGACATAATTTTTCAAACTGCTCCAAAAGCTGTTGTTCATTATCCGAAGGGCTTGTCTGGGTGTGTGTTTGCCCATCGGCGAACAAGATCGGCGATGAAATCAAAAAGCGCTGCTGCGCAATGCTCTTTATCTGAACGACAGACTGCATCAGCTTTTCCGTTGAATTTATTCTCTCACTGATTACAATATTTGCAGTCTGATGCAAAGCAGATTCGGACCAAGCATATAATTTCAAAGCAATTTGAGCGCATTGGTCATCATTTATATCAAAAAGAAGAAAAAATGCGCAAGAAGCATCGTTGATCTGGACAAAATCAAATTTGCCCGGTACAGCCTTTGTCAAATACTGATAAATGCGGTTCGTTACACCGATATTATTCAAAAAATTATCTTCAAAATTCAACCGAAATACACGGCGATACACTTTTAAAAACGCTATACTGATTTCTCTTCGCTGCTCCATGCGCTGAAACTCCGAAGGTGTTCCGTTCAGCAGGCAGGTAAGCACATATTTACGCATTTGTAAATCCGTAAACTGTTCTTTATCCTTTTTATCATTCCGTTTCATGATCTGCTCGGCAATTCTTGTCATTGTATTGCGAAATTCAACAGGATTTACCGGTTTCAGCAGGTAATCCTTCACACCGAGCTTCATTGCAGTTTTAGCATATTCAAATTCGCTGAACCCACTGATCAGCACAATTTGTAAGTTCGCCTTTTCATTCAAAGCCGCTTCAGCCAGCTGCAGTCCATCCATAATCGGCATACGAACATCTGTCAGCATTAAATCAACTGCGTTGCTGCGTATAAAATCCAATGCCATTTTTCCGGAAGATGCCAGCGTAACTTGAAACGGCAGTGCATAACTGTTGATAAGACGTTTAATTCCCTGACGTTCTATATTTTCGTCGTCCACAATCAAAGTTTGAATCATACTCGTTGTCACCTTTCCTTGGTCGATTGTAAAATGAAGTTGGACACCTAAGAAAAAATCCATAGTGATTTTCCCCACATGGTAGAATGAAGTT
>CAKTAA010000097.1 GCA_934526185.1 uncultured Eubacteriales bacterium
ACCAAGATGGCCTGCTACCATATCGAAACACATACCGGAAAAAATCGGCAGAAGCGCATAACTTGACATGGAACGTGCATAATTGGAGCCGCACTCGATTTCATTCCATGGATTACGCTTGACGCCGTTATAACGGTCACGTACACCGCGGACGATACTAAGCCCCTCTTCAATGAAACCGCGGCTGATAAGAAGTCCTGCGAATGCGTATTCGAATCCATGCATTGTTTCGTATGAAGTAAGGATCGGTATTTTAGGCTTTCTTGCTCCTTTCGGAAATTCGCACATGATCGCACCGCTCTCATCGTTGAGAGCAAAAATACGAAACGGATTGGCGACATTTCGCATGCTGGGCTTGAAATTGTTTTTATACATATTGGTAAGCGCAATATTTACCTGTTCCGGATCGAAGAGATCACCGAGCCCAATAATATCAGCGTGCCACTGAGCGACCATTTGATCGATCTCACAGCCTTCGCCTATTTGATACTTAATCTCGTGAGTCTCTTCGTTCCAGTAAGATTCCATGGCATTTCTTCCAAAGACATCCACGGTGCCGCCGGCATATTTTTCAAGGAAAGCTTTGTCGTTTAGATCAAGCTTCTGGATAAAGTATTTGCCGTTGAACAGATTTTCCGCAGTCCATTTTTTTCCATGCTCGAAGAGACGAGCGTAGGTTGCTGCATCCTCTGTTTCACCGAGATGGTATGCCATTTCGGAAGCAGCGCGGAGCGCACCGAGATAGAAGCCTTCAAGCCATGAAGACGGACCGAAAAGCTCCATATCGAGGGTATGATGCTGGCGCCCTTCCATGACGCCGTCCTTATCACGGTCCCAGCCGTCGCCGTTCTCCTCGCTCCATGCGTAATGCAATGACTTTTTGACCTTGCCCCAGACAGAGCGAAGCCACTCATCATCGCCGGATATCTTCCATTCACGGTATGTTTTCATGACGCCGCCCATAAGTCCGTCAGCGCAAGCTCGATTTGTCCCCGGCTCCCGCCCGAATGGAAGACGCGTGCGGAAACTCATCTCGCCTGAGGAAAGCTGATTGTACTTATAATCATTTTCTCGGAGATTGCGTTCAAGATCTGGGAACAGGAAGCACGTGGAGTAAACATAATTCCAGACGTGAGTACAGCTTCCCTCGCAGCTTCCGTAATGTTCGCCGAGTCCCTCCCACCCCCAAAGGTCGCCTTTCTCCCCGATTCTGAGAACAGTGGGAGTTTTAAGAACGGAGGAGGTTGCGGAGACTGCATCAATGACTTCTTCCGGAAGTGTGGAAGAAAAGAGTGCGTCGCGGTACTTTTTGGTGCCCTCCCAAAGTCTGTCCCACTCTGCGAGAGCATATTTTGCACTTTCGAGAGAATTGACAAAGCGGTAGGCATAGTAATTTTTCATAATTGTGAGCTTGGGCGTACCGTCATCATTCTTCTCAGGAGAAAATCCGTTGTCGAAAACAGGGCAGTTCCACGAGATAACAAATCGGATGGTGGTCTCACCGCCCGCGGGGACACTGCGTCTGACAAATACGGTTGAATGGTCAGTGGAGCCGGGTGTATCGTAATGACGCGGCTTCGGGAATCCGGGATTGCAAAGCTCACGCCAATATGTTTCAATATTATCATACCAAATACCGCGAAACCAATATTCTTCAAGATGAACATTTTCTGTTTCGTCTGTGGCTATAGTCATATCATGAGATCCGGTATTAGCCGGATTGTTATCCGGACTATCAAGGAAGATCGCTGATATTTTATTTGAAGTGACCGCAGTGTTGACAGAAGTCGTTCGTGTATTGCGGAGGACAGCGGCAACTGTATAGTTGAGTGTTTCGGCAGTCGTATTATGCAGCGTGATGGAGAACATTGCTACGGGAAGGCTGGAGGCATCGGAATCAAGAGGTATAAACGGATTGAATGCAGTAATTTCTGCGTTTCCGGGAAAATCAGGATCATCAAGTTCCAGACTTGCAATGGGATATTCGCCGTTAAAAGTACAGTTTCTGAAATGAGGAAAACCCGCCATGGTGACATTTGATATACCGTGTCCGAAAGCACGTCCATGCTGACCGGAGAACTCATCATCAATGTCACCGTTCAGAACACGAGCGTCTATCGTTTTACCGTTCTTTTCGGTGCGAACGGCAAAATGAGAAAAGCCGTTGTCCGAAGCTTTGTTCGCATTATTAAATATTTCCCAGTCGATAAGTCTTCCGTTGCCTGCAAGACCAATGGAACCGGTACCGATGCCGCCAAGCGGAAAAGAAATATTACGAAGAGCTTCGCCGCTATATACTGTCCTTTTCATATTTACCTCCAAAAAAGCTTGTATTATTGCCTGTTACAAATGGATGAACAAGAGAAAACGGAAATATTTTCCCGCGAAGATATTGTAACGGAAACGCTGTAATTTGTCAAGCTTTAGAAAGAAAAAAAGCGATCAGATAATGTGGGCCCAAACGGTTTTGATATACGAAAAATAACAAACGGCTTTAAAAATTTTTATTGCGGAAACCTTTGCTTTTTTCACAAGAAAACCCGCCGTTTTCATGCGAAAACAGGCGGGATGTATGAATAAAGTGAAATATGCTTAATCTATTGATTCTTTTTCATTGGTTTCGCCGCGGCAGTTCTGCTTCAGCAAATCACGTATTTCCGTCAGAAGCTGCTCTTGCGTCGTTGCGTCCGGCAGCTGTTTCTCTGTTGTATCCTGCTGTTCGGTTTCGGCGGCTGTTTCCGTCTTTCCGATATGTATTTTTGATGCCAAAAAGTCCTTCCCCTTTGTCATTAAGCGAATCATAAGGAATATAGACGCGGCAACCAACAGAAAATCTATAACGGTTTGCAGAAAATTGCCATAATTGATACTGACCTCAGCGGCTTCAGATGTTGCGGCTGCCAGTACAATTTTTAAATCCGAGAAATCGACACCGCCAATCAAAAAACCGAGCGGCGGCATAATCAAATCGTTGACGAGCGATGTGACAATTTTACCAAACGCACCGCCAATGACTACACCGACAGCCATGTCAATGACATTTCCTTTCATGGCAAATGCTTTAAAATCCTGAATAATAGACATAAGCTGAAACCTCCCAACTATTTAGATCAATTAATCATATCAGCTTTCGGACAAATTGTCAAGCGGAAAAAGTGAAATTATGTCTAATTTGGAGGTTCCGTTTGCATTATTTTAACATTTCATTAAAATGCAGAAGTTCCTTTCGAAAACAGGTGTAACTCGGTTAGTTTCAGCGTTATATAGGTCGCCGTTATGAAATAAAAGCAGCTTTGCGGTCTATCACAAAACCGCACTGTACGGCAAAAGTACGAATGTGTGTCGGGAAGAGGAAAAATACAAGGAATAAAACAGACTTCCCCCGCTGTAAGCGGAAGAAGTCTTGTAAAACAGTATAAAAAATCAAATTATTTATATTGGCTGAGGATTGTTTTTACCTGACTCGGTAAAGTAGTAAAATCACATACCAGCGAATAGGGTTTTTCTTCAGGATCATCTTTTTCCATGGGCGCAAAATAAACATGCTTTCTTTGCGACATTGCAGCAATATTTTTCAAATTGGCTGACAGCGCATCATTTGACGCGAGTGCAATCAAAAGCGGACGATTGCTTCGAAGCTGTGCTTTGGCAGCCATTGTCACCGCAGTGTCAGTTATGCCGTTAGCCATTTTTGCAAGAGTATTGCCGGTGCAGGGAGATATGATCAAAAGTTCAAGATTGATTTTGGGCCCGAGCGGTTCAGCGTCCTTGATTGTATGAATGACAGGCCGCCCGCAGAGCGTTTCAACATTCAGAATGAGTTCGGCCGCTGTACCGAAGCGCGTGCCGGTGGTATATACAATTTCGCTCATAATCGGCAGAACCTCATATCCGTCCTGAATAAGCTGCCGGAGCGCTGCAAGAGATTTTGCGTGTGTACAGAAGGAGCCGCAGAATGCATAACCTAACATAAGTTTTCCAGCACTCCTTCCGACTGCATGATATTGAGAATGCTTTCCTTGATAATACGTCCGGCGGTTACAGGAGCAACCTTTCCGGGCAGAGACAGTGCCCATATGACATTGATTCCGCACTCTCTGGCATAATCCATGTCTACGCCGCCGGGTTTGGAAGCCAGATCGATAATCAGCGTATGCGGATCCATTTCCTTTAGCACATTTTTTCCGAGGAGCAGATCTGGAACAGTATTGAATATAATGTCATGCAAAGCGGTAGCCTTACCGATATCGCGGATATGAACAGGTGTACAATCCATCGCGCGAATCCATGCGAAATCTTCATGTTTTCGAGCGGCGACAGTGACTTCAGCACCCAGCGCACGCAGCGTCATGGATAGAATTTTACCGACACGTCCGAAACCGAGAACCATGCAGTGTGAAGAATGTATGGTATAGGGAACTTCGCTCATAGCAATGGCTACAGCGCCCTCCGCTGTAGGAATAGCGTTGGATATCAGCAGCTCTTCACGGTCGAAATAGTCAAATAAGCGCACGCCGGATTCTTTTGCCATTGCGTATATAGTTTCATTCAGCCGTCCGCCTGCTGCTATCTGACCTTTGCACATGCAGTCAAATATATCTGTCAAGCGGATATATTCTTTGGTCAGAGGACAATTCAGGCGAACATTGTCCTGACTGAAGGGTATTGGTAAAATGACCATAGCGGCGAATTTAATTGCCGATGCAAGATCAGTACATCTGGTGATTTCACCGTAATCACCTTCATATGTGTCGATTCCGAATAAAGCAACTTCAAAGCCGTCGGAGGCAAGCTCCCGGGCCATGACAAGCTGCCTGAGATCTCCGCCGATAACGGCGAGTTTTATTTCATTTTTTTGCATCATATTTGAATCGGTCCTTTCTCCGTATCAACAATGGGTATATCTCAGTATATGACAACAAATGGGACCTTGACACGGCAGCCAGGACATACAATAAAGTTACCGCTGATGTCTATGAAATACATTACATGCTGCAATCAGGTGAGGCGGAGGACAGAATGTTATTTGATATCGGCAGACAAGAGTGGCAGGAAAATCAGTAGAAATACAAATGATATCAGCCCTTGCATGACATCCGAGGATGCTGTGCAAGGGCTGTACGGTTCGGTTTTCAGAGGTTTTCTATAATGTTGAATGAAAATACGATTTTTTAAGTAGGAATAACGAATTATACAGTTCTCTGCCATGAATATGCAGACGCTGAATGTTTTGGGTGAATTTCCGTCTGTTCTATAAAAACAGAAATAATTTTTACTTGCTTGGATGCCATATTATGAATAAAGTATTCTGCATTATTTTAACATCTTTTTGTTTCGTAACTTTATCGGGATACAGAAATATTGTTTCTGCATCCGACAACAAATCGACATTGCATACAACCGCGGACAATGTCACAGGCACTGAGGGGGCAGAGCCTGAAGTACAGAATTTCTCATACGAAAAGGATCTCGGAATGTACAAAGAAAAAAGTTCGAGGGTAAAAGTATGAAAGCTTTCAAAAGAGAGTCGAATGAACAGGCAAAGGAAGAATGTACCATTGCACATGAAATATTTAATGTTTGTTATGACGACGTATCCAAAATTTGGAAAGTAGTTTTTTCTGCCGAAGATATGCTTGGAAGCTGTCAGACCGTGTATATGGACAGCGTTGATTGACAAGCCAGACGGTCTAAGGCAAATAATGTGACTTATTCAAATGTTTCGCAATATCCTTTGTAGTCGTAAATATCAGACAAACAACTCGGTTTGCTCGGCAATCGTACCGTTCTCAAGATATGGATCAACAAAGCCGGTTATGAATTCCTCCACCTGCTCGGCGCTGCGTCCGGTGTATTTAGCAGGATCCAGCAACACGGCAGCTTCTTCGTGCGACAGACCGAAAGCGCTGTCGGCACATATCCGGTCAATCAGATCGTTATCCAGACCGTCCTCTTTTACGCGTTTGCCGGCAGCCATTGCATGAACACGAATCTTTTCATGCAGCTCCTGACGGTCGCCGCCGCGTTTTACGGCATCCAGCATGATATTTTCGCTTGCCATGAACGGAAGCTCAGCCATTACGCGTTTGCGGATGACGCGGGGGTATACGACAATTCCGGAGGTAATATTTCCGTATATATTTAATATGGAATCGACAGCGAGAAAAGCCTCGGCGACTGAAATTCTTTTGTTGGCACTGTCGTCGAGTGTGCGCTCAAACCATTGTGTTGCGGCGGTAAAAGCTGGATTCTGCGCATCCGCAATAACATACCGGGCCAAGGCTGAGATTCTCTCGCTGCGCATGGGATTGCGTTTATACGGCATGGCGGAGGAGCCGATCTGCTTGCTTTCAAACGGTTCTTCCATTTCCTTGAAGGATTGCAGCAGCCGCATATCGTTGGAAAACTTGTATGCGCTCTGTGCAATTCCGGAAAGCACGTTAAGGACACGGCTGTCAACTTTTCTTGAATAGGTCTGACCGGAAACTGGAACTACTTTGGCAAAGCCCATTTCTTTTGCAATCATCTCTTCCGCCGCTTTGACTTTTTCGTGATTCCCCTCGAAAATTTCAAGAAAGCTTGCCTGCGTTCCTGTGGTACCTTTAGATCCGAGAAGCTTCAGGGAAGCTGATACGTGATCCAAATCCTCCAAATCAAGAAGCAACTCATACATCCAGAGCGCTGCGCGTTTACCGACTGTCGTCAACTGAGCTGGCTGCAGATGCGTATAGGCCAAAGCGGGCAGAGTCTTATATTCCAACGCAAAGACTTTGAGATTCTGAAGGACGGTCAAAATTTTTGCGCGCACCAGACGAAGCGCTTCACGCATGACGATAATATCCGTATTGTCGCCGACATAGCAGGAGGTAGCGCCGTAATGGATAATGGGACGCGCTTTCGGGCAGACATCGCCGAACGTATGTACATGAGCCATGACATCGTGACGGAGTTGCTTTTCGTACTCAGCCGCCGCCTCATAGTCAATGTCATATATATGTGCTTCCATTTCGGCAATCTGTTCGTCTGTGATTTGGACGCCGAGAGCCTTTTCAGCCTTGGCGAGGGCAATCCACAGCTTCCGGAAAGTGGAAAATTTCATATCGGGTGAAAAAAGATACTGCATTTCCTTGCTTGCATAGCGTGTGGAAAAAGGGCTTTCATACGTAGATTTTGACATATGCGTAATCATACCTCCTGCAATTATAAAGTTGTGATAAACGAAAAATTTAGATCAAACCGTTTTAGAATTTTTACTCTATGACCTGCACGGTTTCCGTTACCGGCCAAATACATCATACAGAATCAAACGGAATGAAGCACTTTACTTCTTCAAAAATTTTTCAAGCGCAGCAATCCGCACACAGCAACAGAGGATATCCACAGCACTCTGCAGCTCGCCGAGGGAAGGGTAAGTAGGGGCGATTCGTAAATTTTTATCCTTCGGATCCTTTCCGTACGGATATGTAGCGCCGGCGTCGGTAAGGCATACACCGCATTCCTTCGCCAATGCGAAAACGCGTTTGGCGCAGCCGTCGCTGACGTTCAAACTGATGAAATATCCACCGCGCGGTTTGTGATAGGTAACAATGCCCAGCGGGGCGAGCTGACTTTCAAAGGCGTTAAGAACCAAATCAAATTTCGGCCGCAAAAGGGCGGCGTGCTTTTTCATATGCTCCAAGACACCTTCGGCGTTTTTGAAAAAGCGCACATGACGAAGCATATTCATTTTATCATGGCCGATTGTCTGAACACGAAGTACTTTCCGTGCCTCTTCAAGATTCTCACGGCTGGCAGCAAAAATGGAAACACCGGAACCTGGGAAAGTGATTTTAGAAGTGGAAGCAAAAACATAAAGCATATTTTCACGCTTGCTATCTTTGAGCAGACGGAAAAGATTCAAAAGCTTATCCCCTGGTTCGTATATATCGTGAACGGCATAAGCATTGTCCCAAAAGATACGGAAATCTTTTGCGGCCGGTTCCAGTGCTGCAAAGCGGCATACTGTTTCGTCAGAATAGGTGATA
>CAKTAA010000098.1 GCA_934526185.1 uncultured Eubacteriales bacterium
GGCATATACCGCACAATTAACGGAGGGGAGACCTACCGGCATCAGGGAGTAGACTATACGGTGCCGGAGGGAACCGATATCACCGCGGTAAATGACGGTAAGGTCATATATGTCGGTGAAACAAAACTGAGCGGCAAAATGGTGGTCGTTGAGCACGGTCTTGGCCTGAAGAGCTGGTACTGCCACCTAAGTGAGACGAAGGTAAGCGTAGGCGACACCGTGAAGAAGGGAGATCTTCTCGGGTTGTCCGGCTCTACCGGATTTACCGCCGCTGCCGGCGCCCATATCGGACTTTCCGTTTATGACATGCCGGTTTCCCCGTATAAGGTATGGGAAAACGCAATTGATTTGCCGACGCCGTAATCAGACCGATTGAAGGAATGTCAGTTGTACCGGATGCTTCTGCTTCTTATGCAGTTTGTCGGCCATGCAGATTTGTATCGTAATGACGCTGCGGCGTGTTAGAATATAAAAACGCTATGGGAATTACCCATAGCGTTTTGTTCCGGTGTGCGGATCGTTGTTACAGATTCCATTTTATAATGAAATTCAATTATACAGACACCGTGCAGCCCAGCATTTATCTGCAATCTCTGCGCATATTGGCCGGTGCCTCCATGAATCGCGTCTTGCGCTGCGCGCATCTTTGGAAAGGAAATCGAGATGGTTTGATTCAGCGCATCCTCATTATCATATGTCCGCGAACCGGCGTTCTGTATGCTTTTCTCTCCGGAACCAACCGGATGAAGCGGTATTTTTACTCTGTATATTTCATGATGATATGGAGATTATTTTATTTAAACGCGGCCCCGCAAACACGGCAAGCTTGCTCAAACCGAAGTCTTTGGAACAAAACGCAAAAGCCTCGATCATTGCTCTGTTCTTGTGAGTAATAGAAAAGCCCTTTGAAACTTTGGCTGACGCTGCATATATTACAAGCTATGACATCGCGTCAAGGCCAAGTGAAATTACGAATGGTATGTTTTTATAGGAAGCAGCGCATGAAAATGTGCGTTACACTTATGAAAATCGAATCAAACTGTATCCGCCGATTCTTTAATGCAGTGAAATCGGGCAAGCTGAAATGTCTGCCTGCATTCTGCTGAAAGACGGCAAAATTGGTTCCCGCCGGCGAATTTTCTGTTCGATGAAAACGGTTCTTCTGCGTTCGCAAGCGAACGCGGCAGAGCTGTTCTGAAACATTAGATATCACTGTAAATCCGGTATGAAATTTTCCTCGTATTTTATTGCTTATTGCGGCAATCAGACAGCCGTCTCTCCTTTGCGATTTCCTTCCACTCCGCTGTATACCGGATAAAGTCAAACGCTTTCTCTTGCATCGCGGCCTTTAAACAATCGACATAGCTTTTTTCGAAATTCCTCGAAAAGTTTTCCTTTGAGTATTGTCCTGAGTCCGCAATTAGCGCATAATGTTCCAGTTCGTAATTTTCGTCGTATAAAAACAATTATAAAGCTTATCTACAGTTTCAAGTACAAAAATACGTTCTTCCAGAGCATATTCTTTGGCTTTTCTATATCTCTTTTACTGTTATACGCATAAACAAGCGTCTGTATGGTTAAAAAGCGTTGACAATCATTTGTGCTCTTCTCTAAAATTTTCTCACCAACCTAAATACATTCATCAAGATACTCCGCTTTGTCTATAAACAGCAAAGCGTGACACAAGTCCGACAGGAGCGTCAGGTCATTTGGGAATTCTTTCAGAGCTGTTTTCATCAAGTCAATATTATCCTGTATTTTTCCGACTTTTTCGTTTTTTTCATATTGGCATCTGTATTCGTTCTTTCAATTTCATCGCATCCGAGTAATTCATCCGCGGTCTTGCTGTAATACGACGCAATGGATGGCAGCAATGTAATATCAGGCATTCCATCCCTGCGTTCCCATTTTGATACAGCCTGAATGGAAATATTTAAGTGCGCAGCCAGGCCTTTATGGATATTGCCGTGTTCTTTGCGTGATTTTTTTCGGATTCCGATATTCTGATATCCATTTCGAGTTTACCCCGTTTCATAAGTAAACAGGCACCTGTTCTGTTTTTATTATATAAAATAAGCATATGAAAATCAATGACCGCAGCGTTGATATAAAGTTGAAAAATCAACCAATTGTTTAATTTCTGCGCTGACATGTTTTTTGTGCATTGAAGCATTTTGATTTATGCGGAAAATATTGCTTTCTTGCAAAAAACGTTGTTTTACGCGTATTTTGGCAAGAAATGACGATTCGTTCATAATCTGTACCTTGCAATTTCAATAAATTTACGTTATACTATAATCGGTAAAGTGAAATTCTGTTACTTGTTCACAGATGCGCCGCTGAAAGCGGCGTATGCGGGGTCCGTGTGTGCGGAGGTTAGAATATAAAATGAAACAGCATCAGCCGAACAGAAATATACTTTTTGCAGGAGCTGCGAGAGGTGTTTTCGTCGAATCGCTCGGCGAAATCACGCCGGATGATCTCGGGGAGAGACGCGAAGTTAAAAAGAAAAAGCTTACGGGCGCGGATATTCTGAGGCATGGTATCTTTGTTTTTGCAGTGGCCGTTTTTGTGTACTGCTTGTACAATATCGTGGATCGTGTGATCGCCTACGAAAAAGCGGAGAATATATACTCGCAGATACAGGACGAATTTCATAACATAAATCAGAACAAACGTGACGATATAAGTGTCCTTGCCAAAAATATACGCGATACCGGAATGGCGCTGGTCAACACTCAGAAGAATGACGGCCCTGTAATCAACCCTGACGAGTTCAACGAGCGCTTTGTGCAGATGCGCGCGCAGCTCATCCTTCTGCAGAAAAAAAACCAAGATACCGTGGGATGGATCCGCATTCCCGACACAGATAAAACGGCAGTGGACTATCCCATTATGCAGGGACCGGAGGGGACGGATAACGATTACTATCTGCGGCGAGCTTTCGACGGCACCTACAATCAGGCAGGCTCCATTTTTATGGATTACCGCAACAGAGGTTCTCTGTCCGATATGCAGAATACCATTATATACGGGCATCATATGAGCAGCGGCGCCCCCATGTTCGCCAATCTCGTAAACTATAAAAGCCAGGGCTTCTGGCAGACAAACAGGTACATTGAGGTGTATACCACGGACGGTATATATACTTATGAAATTTTCGCGGCTTATGAAGTCAGCCCCTATTATTATGACGGCTGTTATTTTACTACGGATTTCAGCGAAGAAGGCTTATTTGCCCGCTTTCTGGCGGGAATCGCCCAGAACAACGGCATTGAAACCGGTGTGACGGTGACGGAAAAGGACAGGATTCTCACACTGTCTACCTGCTCCGACAACGGAAAGAAAAGATTTGCCGTCCACGGCAAGCTGGTAAGCATTGAAAACTGAGATGCCTATGTTTCCGCTGTGCTGCCCTGTCTGCGGCGGAGAATTGAGCGCGGTCAGGAACGGAGGGCTGCCCGGCGGTTTTGCCTGCGAGAAGCATCATCATTTTGATGCGGCAAAACAGGGGTATGTTAATCTGTCTGTAACCGGCAGCCAAAAGGTGTCGGGGGACAGCAGAGAGATGGCGGCGGCGAGAACAGAATTTCTGGAAAACGGTTATTATGAGCCTCTGTCGGAGGAGATAAATCGTTGCGCGGCAAGCGCCCTGAAATCAGCGGCGCAGCCGTGCTGTCTTGCGGATGCGGGCTGCGGTGAGGGATATTATACCAACCGGCTTGCAAAGACTCTGATGGAAAAGCAAATAGCCGCCGTCTTAGGCGGCTTTGATTTGTCAAAATACGCAATCATGCATGGGGCGAAAGAGGCGCGCCGTATAGGACTTCCTGTGCAGTACGCGGTAGCATCGCTGTTTCACATGCCTGTGAAAGCAGAGAGCTGCGACGGCATTTTAAATTTGTTTGCGCCCTGTGCGGCTGAGGAATTTTACAGGGTTTTACGGCCGGGCGGCTTTCTCCTGATGGCAACGGCCGGTGAGAATCACCTTTGGGAATTTAAAAATTATATTTATCAAAATCCCTACCGCAACGTTCCGCGACGGGACAGGCTCCGGGGCTTTGAGATGATCGATGTCATACAGCTTACCTATCGCATACAGCTTCAATCTGCTGATGACATTCAGGCGCTGTTCTCCATGACGCCGTATTTCTGGAAGACCTCGCGGAAGGATGCACAGAAACTTCGGGAACTGCGGCAAATGGAAACGACTGCGGCGTTTGATGTTCTGCTGTACAGAAAACTGCGGGATTCTTCGCGCTGCGGCACGGAGGATTATACGGAGGCCGGACAGCCGTCTGCTTTTTTGTCGGTCCCGAAGAAAGGAAATGACAGCAAATGAAAATATCATTGGTAATTCCGGCGTATAATGAAGAAACCATTCTGCCGGACACGATTCAGGCGTTAAGCGGATATATGGATGCGGAGTTTAAAGATTATGAAATTCTCATGGTAAACGACGGCTCCGTCGACCGCTCCGCCGAGATCATAAAATCAGCGCACGAGGAAGATGCCAGGGTTGTCTATGCAGGATATGACGACAACCGGGGAAAGGGCGCAGCCGTGCGGCATGGCGTTTTGCAGGCTTCGGGAGACCTCGTCCTGTATACGGACTGCGACCTCGCATACGGTACGGAGGTCATCGGAGCAGCGGCACGGCATTTCCTGGAACATCCGGAGACGGATATTCTGATCGGTTCGCGTCGGCTGCACCCGGAGGGATACGAGGGATATACGGCGCTGAGAAAGCTGGCCTCCAAAACATATGTGACCGTCCTCGCACTGGCAGCGGGGTTTAAGCTCAGCGATTCTCAATGCGGCTTCAAGGCTTTTCGTACAGACGCGGCGAAGGAAATCTTTTCGCGATGCGAAACGGACGGATGGGCTTTTGATTTTGAGGTTTTGATGCGGGCCAATCAAAAGCAGTATAAAATTGACGAGTTGCCGGTAAAAATTGTAAATCATCGGGAATCAAAAATACATATCATTAGAGATAGCCTGAGAATGTTAGGAGATATCCGGGAGATAAAAAGACGACTGAAGTAAACAGATTGCTGTCAACTGCTCAATCAACCCGGAGGGATGTATGACAGAGACGCATTTGTTGAAATTGACCTCTGACAGGTATATTGCAAGTTATGCACCGAAATACGGTCAAAGGGTTGAGATTGTTCGCGGTATGAGTTGTGTCATGGATTTTCAAATGAAAAAGCAAGAGAAGCCTGCTGGAATGTCTGTAACAGCGAGAGGTGTTTAAGAAGTGTAAGCCGATCTCTGAATAGGTTTCTACGGCCTTCGGGAAATGAATAAGAATTTGTACGAGCTATTGAGTTGAGCATGCCATTGCGGTGAAAAACGGACTGGAAACTTAGGACAAAGCTATGAGGGTGTTTGAATCGCGGTATCTCTGCAGCGTGACGGTAGCTGTTATTCCTTTACTGAACCGCATAAGCCTCGGAAAATTCCCCGCGCATGAATGACTGGATATGCGCCGGGTTTTCGGATGGTACAGGAGGCGTAGGCGGGTATAGAAGCCAAGGTGAATCGGCTGATACAGAGGTATTCTGAGAAATTCAGCGTAATCTGTGAGAGGCGAAGGAAAGAATCGCCTCTAAGGTTTGCATCAGTCACTGGGAAATTTTGAGTAGCGTGTTTTTATACGTGAAAAAGAACGCTCATCCTGCTGATAACAGGATGAGCGTTTTCTAACAGCCGCGTTTCTGCCGGCCGATTCAGTTGCACAGCAAGGCGCCGCAGCACTGACGGAAATCTCTGTTTGCTGAAGCCAATGACCGAAAGTAGCACCGTTATTTTCAATCTGCAAGCTGCTCGCGGATGATTTTTGCTGTCTGCTGTGCGAGAACCTCGTAACCGGCCGCCGAGGGGTGAATGCCGTCGTCGGAGATATAAAGGTCTGTATTATCAGCTACAGCGGCATAGAGATCGTTGATTGTCACACCGTTTTCCTCGTACATTTTTCTTGCGGCTTCATTGTATCGCCGGACATCGCTGTTCCATGTTTTCTGATCGGCACAGAGGAACACCTTCGGATGGCTTGCATCCGTATTAATGAGCGCGTTGCTTTTTACCTGATCGTCGAGCTGGCGTCCGCCGGGAATGATGGTTGCCCATATTAGGTTGTCGCTGTAACTCTTCATTTGTAAATAAAGCCGCTTGTTTTCCTTTACATAATCCTCAAGGGAGGTGAAAATTTCTCCGTCGGCTGTCGCGCGGTGAAGATCCCAGGCGCCTGTGTTCCAGTGAATCAGGTCGAAGTGCTGAATGCCCATGCCCTCCGTCCAGCTGAACATGCCCCAAAGGGTGAATTTTGTATACCGACAGTTTTCACCAATCGTATATACTGTATAATTCTTACCCAGAAGCTCGCGGACACGGTCCTGATATCCGAGGCGGATGGAGTCGCCTACCAAAAGAACAGTTTTCATTTGCTGATTTCCTTTCACTCTTCAATAGTAGCTGTATTTTGTCAAATATTGCGCATACACACCTTGACAATCAATATCAGTTTACCATAAATTGATAAAAAAAGCAATACAATTCTCTTTGTAGTCATATTTGTCTGTGCCGCTGCACAAAAAATTCCTTTTATTGGTAAATGCTTTCGCAAATTTATCATAATTGACAAAAAAAGAGAAAAAAGTGAAGAATTCACATGCATAATATAAAAGAAAGACAACTTTCATACTTGACAACGACTGAAAAGTATGTTATATTAATGATCACAGGGAGGATCTGTCTTGTAGAGAAAAGGGCTGAAAGCAGCAAAGCAGGATGGATAAGTCTCTCGGCCGTTTTGTACGGATGACAGCGGCTATTAATGTGTTTATACATCAAGGGAATTTAGGGGGGAAATTTATGAAGAAAGTCTTTTCGATCTTGTTGGTTATGACAATGCTCGTCGGAGCGGTTGTCTGTCACGTTTCCGCAGCACCGACACTGTATATGTATGACGATTTTGAGAACAACGATCAAACCGTGAATAAGTGGATATGGAGTGCTACAAAGTTCTACATCGAAGACGGTATTCTGAATTCCGCAAAGGACGGCGTCGTTCATCAGTCCGAGGGCGACAACGGTTACAGTTGGACAGAACTGGCAGCTCAGGTAGATATGCGCTTTGTCGCCTGCGATGAAGGCCAATCGGCTGGTCTTTGGTTCCGGATATCGGATACCAGTGTGCTGCAAGTGAAGATTGATCCTAATGCAAAAAAGATCTTTGCTGAATGCGACGGTCAGGGCGTATTCGCCGAGAAAGAAAATATTAATGTTTCCATCGGCGAGGAAGCGGATTTTGTAACATTGGGAATGAGAGTATCCGCTGACGGCAAACTGGATGTTTATTTTGATTATGAAGAAGTTTTGACGGACATTGAGCTGACCGAGTATGCTGCATTCGACAGTGTGTTTCTTTTGACAAACGGAACGAAATTAACGCAGTGGGACAATGTCACTGTTGCCAGCGTAGATTATGACCTGACAAAGACGATAGAGGAGAACGGACTGGAAAGAATAGATCCGAATGATGTCCCGACAGATACCGACGATACATCCGCTGATGACACATCCGCTGATAATACTTCTGCCGACGACACCTCTGCTGATGACACTTCTGCCGACGATACCTCTGCGGAGGATACGTCTGCTGATGATACCACGGCAGGCCCCGCCTACGACACAACGGCGCCCGCCGACGATACAACAGATTCGGAAGCTCCTGTAACAACAGATAAAGGTACGGACGACAACAAAGCACCGCAGACGGGCGATACGACAGTATTGTTTGTAATTGCGGCGGTTGCAGCTCTCGGCCTTGCAATTGTTGTAAAAAAGATTGCGGCAAAATAATTATAATACATAATATTTAGGAGAAAGGTTGCTTAAACATTATGAAAAAGTTGTTTACGTTGATCTTGGCAGCAGTTATGCTGGTATGCATGATGGTTATTTCCGTTTCCGCAGCACCTACTATTTACGTGTATGATGACTTTTCCGATGAAGA
>CAKTAA010000099.1 GCA_934526185.1 uncultured Eubacteriales bacterium
ATATCGTGAACGGCATAAGCATTGTCCCAAAAGATACGGAAATCTTTTGCGGCCGGTTCCAGTGCTGCAAAGCGGCGTACTGTTTCGTCAGAATAGGTGATACCGTCTGGATTGCTGTATTTCGGGGTACACCAGATTCCCTTAACGGACGGATCGGCAGAAACCAAACGCTCTACTGTATCCATATCAGGGCCGTCCGGCGTCATCTCAACAGGAATCATTTCGATGCCGAGCGATTCGCAGATGGCAAAGTGCCGGTCATATCCGGGGGAGGGGCATAGAAAGCGTACCTTTTCTAAACGGCACCACGGTGTTTCGCCGTTTATGCCATACAGCATAGCGCGAGCTGCTGTGTCATACATGATGTTCAGACTGGAATTTCCGCAAACGATAATATTTTCAGCCGGAATATCCAAAAGATCGGAAAATAACTGCCTTGCCTCCGGAATACCATCCGGTAAACCATAGCTTCTGCAATCATCACCGGCGGACGATTTGATTTCGTCCGGCGAAAGACTGCATAGCATTTCGTCGCTGAGATCAAGCTGATCAATTCCCGGCTTTCCGCGCGCCATGTTCAGCGAAAGATTTTTTGCTTTGTACTTCTCATAAAGATTGCACTGCTGTCTCCACTCGTTTTCCAGTTCCGCGTAGCTTAACTGTGCATATGGCTTATCGTTCGACATAATGGTAACTATGCTCCTTTGAATATAAGCGTTGGTAAATTTACAAACGAAACATTGATTTTGCGGTCAGGATATCAAACCGTATAATCGGCTGCCGCTTCATACGGCAGCCGTGACAGAATACATCATAAAATTCAGCGAAGATGTCAACAGATTTAGAAGTCAATCTGACCGGTTGTGCGGGGGAATGCTTCAACATCGCGAATATTGGAAACAGCAGTGACATACATGAGCAGCCGCTCAAATCCCAAGCCGAAACCAGCGTGCTTTGTTCCGCCGAATTTCCGAAGCTCTGTATACCACCAGTAATCCTTTGGATCAAGATGAAAACGGTTCATTGCATCCTCAAGATATGCCAGCCTTTCTTCCCGCTGAGAACCGCCGATAAGTTCGCCGACACCCGGTACCAGCAGATCCATGGCGGCTACCGTTTTTCCATCATCATTTTGACGCATATAAAAGGCTTTGATATCACGCGGCCAATCGGTTACAAAAACAGGCTTGCGGCAGACCTCTTCGCAGAGATACCGTTCATGCTCTGTCTGCAGGTCGCTGCCCCATGATATAGGATATTCAAACGACCGTCCGCTGCTTTCAAGCAGACGGATAGCTTCGGTATAGGTAATACGGGCAAAGGGAACATCGATTAGAGCACGCAGTCTTTCAAGCAGACTGTTATCAAAGAATTTATTGAAGAATTCCAGCTCCGACGAACAGTTATCCAACAGATATCGAATGATGAATTTTAACATTTCTTCAGCTAATTCCATATCGTCTTCGAGATCTGCAAAAGCAATTTCCGGCTCCATCATCCAAAATTCTGCTGCGTGGCGCGGTGTATTGGATTTTTCCGCGCGGAAAGTCGGACCGAAAGTGTATACATTGGCAAAAGCCATGGCAAAGCATTCTGCGCTAAGCTGACCGGAAACAGTCAAATTGGCAGATTTACCGAAAAAATCCTTTGAAAAGTCGATAAATCCCTCCTCGGTTCGGGGAATGTTGTTCAGATCAAGGGAGGTAACCCGAAACATCTCGCCGGCGCCCTCGCAGTCGCTGGCCGTCAGGATTGGAGTCTGGACATATACAAAATCTTTTTCCTGAAAAAATTTATGAATGGCATATGCAGCTGCGGAACGCACACGGAAAACAGCGCTGAACGTATTGGTTCGCGGGCGGAGATGCGCAATGGTGCGTAAATATTCCATCGAGTGCTTTTTTTTCTGCAAAGGGAATTCCGGCGCTGAAACGCCCTCCACCTCAATATGTTCGGCGTGCAGCTCAAAGGGCTGTTTTGCCTCCGGCGTGTGAATAAGTGTGCCTTCGACAACCAGCGAGCAGCCAACGTTCTGCCCTGAAATTTCTTTGTAGTTTGACAGCTTACTGTCCTCAAAAACGACTTGAAGATTTTTAAAACAGCTCCCGTCATTGAGTTCAATAAATCCGAAAAGATTGCTTGCGCGGATGGTCCTTGCCCAACCTGCGACTGTTATCTTTTGGTCCTTGTATTTGTCTGGAGTTTTATAAATTTGTCTGATTTGAAGTCTTTTCATTGTTTGTACCCTGCCTTTCACAACAATCAGAGTTCGCCGTTTATATAAAGTACGGTCTTATAAAACAGTCGAATGTCCAGTGTTTCGACTGCCGAAGTATGGAGGTCCTGTTGATTTCATCGGATAAAACCAAGAGTTTTGGTTCTCTTTTTGCAAGAATTTAAGAATGTACTGCAAAAACCGTTCCAAAAGAATAAAATATAAAAATATTATATACCAAATTTCAGGAAATTTCAACATATGCATGAAAATAAATGTAAACAATTATGCAAAAACGGAAATGTCAAGAATTTTGACCGATCGAATTTGTTTTATCCGTACGGAGAAAGCAGCGCTTTGGCTCTCTCTATTGCAGCTGTCATATTCAAACGGTGAATAGAGGCATCAAAGATGATGGCAACATAAAATTGTTGTGTTTCATAATTATAAAAACTGCAGCAAATAAATTGTGCATTTGCTTACTTGCACTCAGATTTTGCCCTGCAAATACAGGACAAATCGTTATCAATACCAGTCAGCTTTTTGAAGCCATCATCAAGATATACAACAATAGAACCGTTACCACAGCCGACATCGAAAACGGACTTGCAATCTTCCATTCACCGTTTATCATTTGTAATAAGCGGTATTGTAATTCCAATAATAAAATATTATCCTTTGTTAAAAAACTTGTATGACTACAATTTAATTTATCAAATTATGATATATTATAACCGGAAAATTTCTGGGAGACTTTGGTTGACAAAAACAACATGACAAAAGATATTAGAAATACAATAATTCCTCCGGCAAAAAAAGCGAGTGAAATCTCAGGGAAAAAATGATAGATCAAGGCGGATACCATAGAAGCGGAGTTGAATGCAATATGTGCGATGATACCGGATAAAAGAGAACCGGTGCGGAGATTCAGCAGACAGAATAGGATGCCGACTACCGTTGTATATAAGAATTGAATGATATTTCCATGCCAAAGCCCGAAAACCAAGGAACTGATGATGATGACTAATAATTCGGGCATACCGCCGCGAAGGGAACGGTAAACCAATCCTCGGAAAAAAATTTCTTCGAAAACCGGACCGATCAGAATAATTGTAAGCAGAATCAGGGTAAAGTGCTCCTGCATCATCACACCCTTGACAGAAATATTTGTCTGCTGCCACGTTTCCGGAAACGGCATCCAAGCGAGCACACGTGTCACAATGATATTGAAAGAAACGCCAATAAGAAAAACCCACGGAAGAGCAAAGGGACGGATCGGCAAAATTCGGTTTTCTATAAAAAAGTTCTTTTTTTGTATGTGAAAAAACAATGCAAAAAGCACCAGTGCAATAAGATCGGCAAAGCCGGTGATGATATATACGTGGGATGTATAGGTCTCTGCTGCTGCATTCATAATTGATGTGATGGATGGGAATGTATGCGTCAGCAAATACGGAAACAGTTCCACAAGAGAATAGACTGTCAGAACAGCAATCTGCACAGCCATTTGCAGCGCGAAGAAAAATAAAAGATACAGCGTAGAAACACCAATAGCCTTAAAAAACTTTTTCATGTTTAATCTCCCTTCTTTTATGCATCCTCGGCGGTGTATCAATGGGGGTGGAACTGTTCACAATTTTATTGTAACATTAAGAACAAAATGAACTGTTTCGCGGATAATCTTGTGTTGACATATATAATCTATCGTATAAAGGGGTTGATGAATATGAAAATGGTTTTATTGAAAAATGCGGAGGCTTCCATGCGTAGTCCTCTTAATTAAAAAGGAGTGTTTATGGTTGAAATTCATTATGCAGCAATATTCAGATGGGCTGAGGGAGAGTGCCTATTTGATCATTGGAATTTTGAAACATATAGAAACAACCCGCAGATAATTCCGCCCGCAGAACGATTCAAAGCTTTGCCGGTGCCTGAACGGGTAAACTCAGCGGAGGTCCTGTTCACCTTTCTGCAAAAGGTCGCAGAAAACAAATATGTTGCTGTCGACTTTTATGACGGCAGTATCATGTATAATTTTCATACGAAGAAGACAACAATTTGTGACATTGACTTTTTTAGAAAAAAAACCGCGAGCAATGATATGGGTGAAAATTATTATGGAACAAAAAGACTGAAAGCGCCGGAGGAGTATACCTATAACGCCGTTATCGACGAGGCTACCAATGTTTTTACTCTCGGAGCGCTTCTGTTTAATAATTATTTTGGCCATTTTACAGATGATGAAATAAAGTACAGATATCAGAATAATATTTTTTTGCCTTGCTCCTTTGAAAAATGGGAGTTAAACAAAACGTGCTATGCTGTTGCCTGTAAAGCTGTTGCTTTGGACAGGTCAAAACGGTATCCCTCAATCTATGAATTTCATTCTACCTGGAACGCAGCGCTGCAAAATAACGTGGAATAATCTGTGCAAATTATAAGAGCGAAAGCGAAGCACGCTTTCGCTTTTTTCTGATATTGGAATAGAAAATACAGCAAACAGGCGCAGGGGAATGCACCGCGAATGCTTTGTAACGACTCTTGGTTTAGATGGACTTTTCCATCTGGTCTGAAACGAGCGACTGCATATTATAAAGACCAGGCTTTTTACCGAAGAGGTATCCGGCGGCTCTCAGGGCGCCGCGTGCAAATACTTCACGGGAAGCGGCGCTGTGGGAGAGGGTAATGATTTCGTCATGTCCCGCGAAAATCACTTCATGTTCGCCGACAATGGTTCCTGCTCTGACGGAATGGATTCCGATTTCCTTTTTTCCGCGCTTTTCACGCCTGCTTTCTCTTTCATAAATATATTCCGGCGTAAAAGATGCAACCTCGGAGACGGCATCCGCAAGCATGAGAGCCGTACCGCTGGGCGCGTCCAGCTTTTGGTTGTGGTGCTTCTCGATGATTTCAATATCGAAATCCGAACCGAGCATTTTTGTTGCCTGGCGCGCAAGCTCTATCAGAAGATTGATACCAAGTGACATATTTCTTGAATAGAATACCGGAATTTTCTTTGATGCACGGGATAGGATGGCTTTTTCCTCGTCTGTGTGGCCGGTTGTCGCAACAACCGCTGGCATCTGCTGTTCTTCGGCATAGGTCAGCAGAGCCTCTGTCAGGCTATGATGAGAGAAGTCTATAATGACATCCGCGCGTACGGCAACGTCAGTCAGCTTTTCAAATACAGGAAAGCTCCCCCTTGTATAGGTTTCCGTATCCTGTCTGAGATCCACTCCGGCAACAATATCGTATGTTCCGGATTCGGCAGCGGCACGGACAATAGCTTTGCCCATTCTTCCGTTGCAGCCGGTCAAAAGTAATTTTATCATATTCAACTCTTCCTTTCCGTTTCGGTTGGCGTTCTTTCTGAAGTGTGGGAAAAAGACAAGGAGATTTTATCAATCATTCAAAAGACAGGCACAAGCGTCTGTATTCCGGTCGATAAGGCTTCCAAAAAACGATCTGCCTCCTCAATGGTATTTTGCGCGGAAAAACTAAGACGAATTGTGGCATCCGCCTCTTTTTCCGACAGCCCGAAGGAGAGCAGAGTTTGGCTTACGCGGCCGCTTTTGGAGGAGCATGCGGAGCCGCTGGATATATAAATGCCTCGGTGAGAGAGATAATGCAGCATGACCTCGCTTTTAATGTGCGGGAGCGTCAGACTGAGAATGTGCGTGACAGACCTGCCTGCCGGACGATTGATATGAACACCGTGCAGACGTTCATCCGCATGGATTTTCTGTTCGATGAAATCACAAATTGACTTCATATGCGCCGCGTTTTCGCGTATCGAAGGAAATATCTCCTCACAGGCGGCAGCAAATCCGGCGATACCGGGCAAATTCTCCGTACCGGAGCGAAGCCCGTTTTCCTGTCCACCGCCCCAAATGACAGGCGTAATATTTTTTGCCTTTAATACCGCAGGGGACACATACAGTGCGCCAACACCTTTGGGACCGTGGATTTTATGAGAGGAGACCGTTGCCAGATCAATTCCGTCGGCTTCGGGTGAAAAGGAGATCTTCATAAAGCCCTGAACGGCGTCGCAGTGAACCAGGCAGCCGGGATTTATTCTTTTTGCAAGTCGACTGATCGCTGCAACATCGTTTACCGCACCTGTTTCGTTGTTGACCAGCATGACGCTTACAAGAAACGTATCCCTGTCCATTTCCGATTCCAGCTTTTCCATGTCAAAAATTCCGGCATACGTAGGAATGCGCACGACACGGAACCCCTCTTTTTCTAAAACCTCCGACGGTCTCAGAACGGCTGGATGTTCGCTGTCACTTGTTATGATTTTTTTTCCTCGGAAAGAAGATTTAGCATGCGCAACACCTAAAACAGCAAGATTGTCGGCCTCTGTTCCGGAAGCACAGAAAATAAGATTGTCAGGAGCTGCCCGCCGACAGCCCAAAGCATTTAAAACAGTTTTCCGCGCGGAGGTCAAAAGCGCTTCCGCCGCAATTCCGCCGGCATGCAGAGAGGATGGATTGCCGTACAGAACTTCAGCGGTTTCCTGCATTTTTTTTAGCGCAGTCTGAGAAATTTTTGTTGTAGCGCTGTTGTCAAAATAAATTTCATCCATTGTGTAAATCCTTTAAAGCACCATTCAGTTGAATTCAAAATATTCAAGGATGCTGATTACGTCCTCTATATTATCTTCGTAAGCGTCTTTTGTCGAGGTATAAGTAAACGTGTAATACGTACCGCTGCGTATGCCGATGACCTGCATCCATTGGTATGTGATGCCGCTGACTTCCCCTGTGAACCGGTATTTATAAGCCTTTACATCGCCAAGCGTTGTTTCAGTGCCTTCCTCCTCAAGCGTCCAGTTCACAAATGTTGCCTCATATTGTTCGCGCAGACTGCTCCAGTAATTTTCCGCTGCATCCTGTTCAACGGAGCTCATGGCAACGGCTGAAACGGAAACGCTGGATTTTGCCGCGTCGCCGACGGCGGCAGATGTCATCCCCTGTATCGTGTCAACAACCCAGTTTTTTGGTACATACAGGTTATAATCCTCGGCTTCACTGACTATTTTTTGCATGCCGCTCGGCACATCGCCGTCGGAATTTGAACAGGCAGTGGAGAAAACAAGAACAAGAAACAGAAAAAGTGAAAGACAGGAAAGCTGTTTGCGGTAGGATCTCATAATGGAATAAACCTCGTTTCATTTTAAAATAGTTTTCGATCGAACGGAAAAAGGTGTTTTATCAAAGAAATTGAATGAAGCAAACGGAGAAGCGGAGATATCGGCTAAGTTAAACAAGATATGTTCATGAAAATACGGCTGGATTTCCGGAAATCTTTACGATTCTTGCGCGAAGCGTGGCAAAATCAGGTCCTTCCAGATGCGGGTTGTCCCGGATGATATCATTAGCGGCGTCAAAGGCGTCGCGCAGATGCGAAAGGCCTTCGCCGGGGTCCGCCAGACGAAAATGCAGCTCACCGCTCTGCCGTATACTGCCGGAGACAGAGGATGAAAAGAAGTCACCGGGCCCCCGCAGTTCCAGATCCTTTTCTGCTATACGGAAGCCATCGTGCAGGCTGCACATAATTTTCAGCCGCTCCTGTGCGTCCTCGTTCTTTGTGTTGGACACAAAAATACAGTAGGACTGATACTGACCGCGGCCCACGCGTCCTCTGAGCTGATGGAGCTGTGACAGGCCGAAGCATTCGGCATTTTCAATTACCATAAGAGTAGCATTTGGAACATTGACGCCGACTTCTATAACGGTTGTTGATACAAGAACCTGTATTCGGCCTAAAGCAAAGTTTTCCATGAC
>CAKTAA010000100.1 GCA_934526185.1 uncultured Eubacteriales bacterium
AAGATAACACAAGAAACGGGACTTCGCTATTTTTTTCTAGGTTCAACTGTAACACATGTATTGTAATCCTACATGCTGCACAAGACCAATTCAAAAGATACCTTGACTATTTCAAGATAAAATACAACATTTAATCCATTGCAGATTTAGAAATTTGCCTCCTCCAGCTGCTCCGGAAGCTGAAGCTGCGCAGACGACAGAAATCGAAAAAACACTGTCACCTGCACATCAGTCTGCAAAACGGCCAACGTTCAGCCGGCAGAGGCGTCAAAGCATTTAGATTACCCCCTTCAAAGAAAAAGCATCAAAGACAATCTATTAAAAATACCCGCTTTATTCTTTGAGATTCACACAATTTCAGAGGTTCCGGCTTTTTTATATACGATGATTGCGGAGCTGTATTCCCGGGGAAGCCTGATTTCCAGGCTTTCGCCGCCGGTAAAATGCTCTTTCGTATCCAGGTTATAAAAAGTATATTCGCCCTCCAGCTCCTTCAAAGATACGGAAGCCTCTGCGCTCGGAGAGTTTTTTCGCCTGAAGGCCATGACCATGCCCTCGTCGGAAGAGGGATCATGGTATTGCCAGATCACCCACGCGGAAGAGTCGAACTGATCTGATCCGAAATTGTAAAAATGTCCGAGAAAATATTTGCGAATGGAAACGTATTCCTCTATAACCTCTGAAAGCCATTGGATTTCTTCCTCGGACATCGAACAGGCAGCGGTGGCGTAGCCGCTGTAGCCCCAGCTGGCAGAATAAGTGCTTCGGGCCGCGTATAAATCCATTTTTAATTTTGTGGAGCAGCCTGTCGCCGGCAAATACCTTGAAATATTTGTATTGTGAGTATTCGTAACATCCGGATCGGGATTCTGAATACATTGATAGTCCGAACGGTACAATGTGACAGAACGCTTCAGCATTTCAATATCAAGCCGTCTTCCGCCGCTTGCGCAGTTGTCAATAATAAGGTCCGGGAATTCGCCTCGTAACGCGTCAAAAAGCTTATAAAGCCCCAAAACATGGTATATTTCAGTGATTCCGCGCCTCCCGGGCCGATCGGCAAACTCCCACGGGAGATCCGGAGGAATATTAAAATCCTGTCTGTAACAGCGGAGCTTCAGCATACTGAAGTAATTTTTTAATAAATTAAAGGCATATGTCCACGCAGCCTCGCAGCCAAGATTGAGAAGCAAAAATTTCTCGCCGTTATTGATAAAATATTCCGGGTGCTCTTTTACGATCGGTGTAATATTCGAGGCATGCTCCAGATCAAACCACAGCATAAGCGCTGCGCCGGCTTCCTGCGCCGTCCTTGAAACATTGCAGAGCCGGTCCGGATGAATGTCTTTTTTAAATTCCCAGTTGCCGATTTCATCGGCCCATGTGCCGTCAAATGTATTTTCGCTATCGGCGCTTTGCCCGTTCCATGCCGCGTCGATCCAATATTCTTCAAATTTTGCCCCGCCCGAATAAAGACGTCTGATTCTGTTCGCCATTTCGTCTGACGGCAGACTGCCCCATAACAGCGCTGCCAAAACGCCGGGATGCTCCTTTGCGGTGATTTTGGGAGTATAATGCGTTTTGATAAGATCGCGAAACATGTTGTAACGATTCTCTTTTTCGTCATAACTCATTATTAAGATCGTAGCAGTTCTGATTTTTTCCATGGGCTTCAGATAAAATTCGGCGCAGCGCAGGCCGGCTCTCATACGGATTCCTGCCTTTTCCCGCTCAAATTCGGCGCGCCAGCAGCCGGTCCAGCCAATCGCGGCGATATACCCTTTTCCCTTGCATGTAATTTCAAAAAAGGGCATCATCTGATCCGAGCTGCGCCCGTGATGATTTTCATATCCTTTTTTCATGCCGATTTCGAAAAGATAATCCGTATGAAACGCAAATTCCTGCGCCGATCTTTCGTCGTTAAAGGAATACGCTTCGCCCTCCAGACATCCCTGCATCCATATAATGCAGGGCGCTTCCCCGGTAATTCTCAGTGTTGGCGACGGGCGCGTATATTCCGGCAGTGCAAGCAAAACATCGCAATCGTAAATTTCCGACAGGATTTTGCTGTCTTCTGCCGACGTGTTTTCATAAAATACGTTCCATTCGACGGCATGGAACTCAGTAAATTCGCGTTTGCTTACGGTTGCCTTTATGGGATTTTTTTGAACCTCCCCGTGCGGCAGCCCGCCGTAAAAATAAGAAAAATCAGGCTTGATCATATGACGAGTCTCCATCTTTTCAAAAAAAAACAGGCCGGGCAGCTCCGGCGCAGCCAATTAAAAATATTTCATACCATAGCAGCTGCGAAAGCTGCTATGGTATGAATGAAAAACTGAACGGTCACGTAGCCGGAGCCTCGGGATCCGGCGTGGCAGCATTCGGATCTGTTCTTGAAACCAGCGTCGGATCATTTGTAATATATGCCAGCTGACCTTCCGCGTCCGGCCATTTAATCACATAATAAGAACTGCCTTCTTCGAGAACCTCGATTGTCTCTCCTGCGGGAAGCTCGCAGATAATATTGTCTGTTCCGACAAATCTGGGATCGCTCCTGACTCTTGTGACAGAGAGAATCCACATCGTAGTGGTCGGGCCGTTCGGGTCTGCCGTAGAAAGCGGCGCCGTTTCTATCTTATCCGGCTCTTGGTCTGACGTATAAGCCACGCCCGAATTTACATACGCAAAATCATAGCCGTCCTCGAACCAGAGAATTTTGAAATAATCCTCGCCTGTTTCAACGACGTCGATCGGATCGCCATAGTAAAGGGAGCCAATCAGATTTTCACTTCCGGAGAACACTGGCTCTGACCTTACATTTAAAACGTCGCAGATAACATATCTTTCTGTTGTGGCAAACGTCGGTTCAGCAGCGGTAGCCGGCGCCTCCGTAGCCGGCGCGGGAGTAGAAGTTACCACAGACGGTGTAGGGGTTGCTTTTTGTGTTGGATCGGCGTCTGTGTCTTTCGCGTCTCCGCAGGCAGAAAAAGTAACTGCCAGGAGTATCAGCAATACAACGACTGTTAAATAGCTTTTTCTTTTCATTTTGGCCTCCTTAACTTTTTTATAATTTTATATTTAACACGTTAAGCTTACAACGCAATAACTGTTAAATGATCCTTCTCTCTCAGACGGTCTCAATCATTTTTAACAATCTTATATCTGAGAAGCAATGATTGCCGTTTGTTGGGAATGTGAAGGCGTAATCCGTTTTCCGCCAGAGACGCTCCCGTGACCGTAGTAATTTCATCCGTGTCGGCGTTGAAGAAGACGTATACCGAATCCGGCGAAACGCCGCCCAGCTCAACGACAGCGTTGTCAAACGGAGATTTTGCCCTTCTGAACGCAAGAATGATTCCGCTTTCCTCTTCCGGGCAGTCATACTGCGCCGCAGCCCATGATAAGCTGTCATGCGGATTGGAAATTAAAGGATAAAAATCACAGCTGAAATACTTGCGGACTGAGACAAATTCGTCAAAATACTTCTTTGCCCAGTCAAGAGGCTCTCCGCTGGCGCCCACCTCCCACTCCGGATCCGCGTGCTCCCAGGTCCGCACGGTGATCGCGCTTGCGTATGCGCTGCGGAAGCTGTATAAATCTCCCAGCGTCGGTCCGTATCCGACGCCGGAGTAGGGAAGCCAGGAGGCGTATCCTAAGCTGTGCATCTGAAAGACCTCGGGACATGCGTCCCATCTTACGTAATAATCGCTGCGCCACAGAGAAACAGAACGGGAAAGCATTTCAATATCAATTCTGTTCCCGCCTCCCGCGCAATTATCAATCAGCAGATGCGGAAACCTCGCGAGTAAAGAATCCCAGAAATAATACAGATTATTTATGTATTTTATTTCTACGATTCCCCTTCTCCCGTCCTCGTCATTATACTCCCAGACTTCCGGCGCGTACATATTGAAATCCTGCCGGTAGCACGCAAGAGACAGGTCCTGAATAACGCCGGAAACAAGTTCTATCACATCTTCTGCGACAGCGTCGTCATTTAAGGCGATCAGTCTGTTCGGAGAGTCCGGATTGGGATGCCTGAGATATTTTGTCCAGGGAGGAACGGTGCTGCGGATCCGCTCCGGTTCCATCCATACCAGCATTTTTTTGTTGTTCTGAGCAAGGTATTCGATTACATCTTTATATCCGTCAGGGTGGTATTTCTGATTTACCTTCCACATGCCGATATTAAGCCATTCCAGCCTTTGCCCGTCGGCCGTATCAGCAGTTAAGGGCTCATACCAGCCCGCATCGATCCAGCAATAATCGAAAGGCAGCTCTGCGCGGATAATGCCTTTCCAGCGGTTGATCAGCGACTCGCTGGTGACGCCGCCCCAGAAAATTGCCGAGAACGGGCATTCAGCGGGACGCTTCCCTTTCCCGATCGGAGAAATTACTTCTTTAATATATCTTCTCCATACATTATGACCTTTTACCTGCCCGTCATTGTATTCGAGAATCGTAACGGAGGAGGTTCTGAATTTTTCTCCCGGTTTAATATAAAAGTCTGTGTTTTTAATGCCGGTTTTTATTCTGCATTCTCGCTCTGTCCGCTGGAACGACGCGTTCCATACCCCCGTCCAGCCGACGGCAACAATAATCCCTTTCTCTTTTCTGTTGATATCAAAGAAAGGCGCTCTTTCTCCTGCCGTTATGTTCCGGGTATCTCCGGCCCATATTCTCGTGGGTACGGGATTAAAGTCGTCATCCGACGCATGCGGCGCTTTGGCTTCAAAAACCTGCAGCGTTTCCGGCTCCCAAGTCAGCTGGCGATTACGCCGCGTAACAGGCGGATCCGGATCAAAATAAGTAATAATATCGCAATCGCAAAGCTCCGTGATCTGGGCGCTGCTGCCGCTCCCGGGATTATACCAATGATTTACCCACCTTGTCACACCGTATTTTGCAAATTTCTCAATTTTACAATCCAGCAAAACGCCGTCAGGCAGTAGATACCGGATGCCCTCCGCCGTTGTTTCTTTCTTCTTTCTCAAAAGCGTAAACGGCACGCCGCCGTATTTGAAGGATAACCCCGGCAGCGCCAAAGCGGGGATTCTGTATGCGTACATAAAATCATCTATCGCCTCGCAGGAAGGCTGCGTGCTTCTCAGACGTTCGATTTTCCCTCCGTCATAACGATAGAACAGGCCTTCCGTATCGGATTTTCCGGCGTGCAGAAAAATATGCAGAGGATTTCCCATTGGACTTTCGCGCGTAAAAACAATATCCGCGGGCTGCAAATCATCGATGCGCTCGATTTTTATAAAATGATGCTCTATGCACCAATTGGTAAATTGCGGGCCGCTTACACATAGCCCATGCACATGGGGCTGATCGGTAAAGCCGAGCATGTAAAGCATCCAGCCGACCAGCCTGTCGCAGCTTGCAATTTTGGCGTCGTGATTTACTGCGGGATTCATGGGGGCGTGCCCATACGTAAACTGATGATCGCGGGTATAATCGCAAATACATTTTGCTTCATACAGCAAATCGGCGGCGGCTCTTCCGTGCGGGGCAAAAATAATATTTCCCTCCGCATCCGCAACGCAGCTGCCATAAACGGAATTCTGCACCGCATATTTTTTCGCTTCTTCTAAAGAGCCCAGTTCCTTCCAGCTATCGTAGCCTGCTTCCGGAAGAGCCCGGACATAGTATCGTTCGTTGTCTTTGTTAGCTGTTTCACTCATTACGCAACCTCCAAAAGCCAAAGGGTATCCTCGTACGGCATACTATTTTATATAAAAATTTTCAGCCTTTCGAAAATATACGGCAGCGCTGTTTTTTGAAACAAAAATATAACGGCCCTTACAGCAGGACGCTTTGTCAAACGATGTATTACAAACGTATTTACAACGCTGCATCTCTCTTATATAATGGAAGTATAACATAAACGACTGCTTTGAAACATGCAATGTTTGTCTAAAAACATGATTTTTTTATCACAATAGAAGGTTAAATGATGAGACAATATATTTTGCTTGAGGTAAATGAAACAGACCTGTTTGCCGCAGGATATGAGCATTTTAAAATGCTTCATGCTTCCAGAGAGGTATATGAGGATGATCCTACGCTGGACAAAAAACACATTCATGATTGCTATGAAATTTATATAAACATAAAAGGCAACGTTTCCTTTCTTGTTGAGGATACGGTGCATCCGATTTCGTCCGGAGATATTGTAATCTTTAAGCCGAACGGCTATCATTATTGCGTCATAAATGAAAAAACAGTTCATGAGTGGGTCTGCATCTGGTTTAAATCGAAGGATTCTTCGTCTATCCTTCCGCCGTTTCTCCTCTCCGGCTGTTCCGCAAAGCTTACGCCGTTTGATCTTTCCGGGAGGCAGGAGCTTTTTCGTTTATGCGGAAAGCTTGCTGCGGCAAAGGATGAATTCGAAACCCTGACGTTCCTTTTTAAAGTGTTTTATTTTATTCAGACAAAATACACTGTCTTTTTGCCTCAGGATATTGGCATGCCGCCTGTGCTGATGGAAATCGTGTCTGAAATTAAGCGCAATCTGAAGCATATCCATCGTTTAAATGAAATTACGGATGCTTTTTATATCAGCAGCAGCTCGCTTAACCGTTACTTCAACAACTATCTTGGGATTACCCCGTCGAAATATATTGAAAATCTGAGAATCGCAAATGCCTGCAGATTGCTTGCGGCGGGCGAATCTGTCCAGGCTGCATTTGAAGAAAGCGGTTTTACAGATTATTCTCATTTCATACAGATTTTTAAGAAACGAATTGGCACAACGCCTGGAAGATATCGAAAAGCGGCTAAATAGCAATGTGGAGAAAACAGCTTGGGGCAGATCCGTCATGCCGGCACTATGCGCAGACGGAATAAAAATGCCTGCATTACGATATTTTCCGGCCAGCGATCCTGCGGCAGGGAGGGTGTAAGGAATGATTGAGCTGAAGCATATAAACAAGACCTTTAAGGTCGCAAAGCGCAATGCCGGGTTTTCCGAAGCGGTCAAGGCTTTGTTTAAGAAAGAATACACCTGTATAAACGCCCTGCAGGATGTATCCTTTACAATAGAAGACGGCGAAATGGTCGGCTATATCGGGCCAAATGGCGCTGGCAAAAGCAGCACGATAAAGATCATGAGCGGTATTCTGACACCGGACAGCGGCGAATGCGTTATTAACGGCCGCGTCCCCTGGAAAGAGAGGATCGCCCATGTACAAGAGATCGGCGTTGTCTTTGGTCAGAGATCTCAGCTTTGGTGGGACGTACCTGTAATTGACAGCTTTGAGCTGATTCGGGATATCTATAAAGTCGAAGCGACTTCGTACAAAAAGACCTTATCTCAGCTTATTGAACTGTTGCATCTCAGCGAGCTTGTAAAGATGCCTGCAAGACAGCTTTCTCTTGGTCAGCGAATGCGATGCGAAATTGCGGCGTCGCTTTTACACAGCCCGAAGATCCTTTTTCTGGACGAGCCTACGATTGGCCTGGATGCAGTTTCAAAGCTTGCTGTCAGAGAATTTATCAAAACAATAAATCGGGAAAACAAAACAACGGTTCTTCTGACCACTCACGATATGCAGGATATCGAAGCTCTGACTGAACGCATTTTGCTGATCGGCAGGGGACGGCTCCTTCTTGACGGCTCTTTGTCTGAGCTGAAAACACGCGGCTCCGCGCATAGAACCCTGACGGTAGATTATTCGGGAGAGCGCCTGCCGGCCTTTGCGCATATGACTGTTTCCAGGGATCTTGACGGTCATGCTGAAATCATCATAGACACCGCATTTCTGACGGTATCACAGGCGATTTCATACATTTCCTCCGTGGTGGAGGTAAAAGATATCTCCGTCAAGAGTGAAGCCGTTGATGAAATAGTTGTTAAGCTGTATAAGAAATTTGAAATATGAAAAAGTATCTCTCCTCGTATACTAATATTTGCAGACGGTTTTAAGTGAGTCTGCTTAGTTCACTTTTGAATATCAGCAGGCTAT
>CAKTAA010000101.1 GCA_934526185.1 uncultured Eubacteriales bacterium
GTTGTGTACCGGGAGTTATACGAGACTAACTTAATTGTAAGCGAAGCGGCCGAAAAAATACGGAGCTTGACTGATGAAGATGAATTTATTTACCTCACTCTTGCGCCTCCCGATTTATGGTCGAGGAGACAGGAAACAGGCCGAAGCGTAGCGGACATCTTTTCTGAGCAGGGAATTCCTCTTTCAAAAACATCTAACGACCGTATTGCAGGGTGGATGGCAATGAAAGAATATTTTAACCCGATAAAAAATGAGTTTGGAGAGTTGGAACCAAAGCTGAAAGCGTTCTCCACTTGTTTTAATCTGAACAGGACAATCCCAATGCTGCGGCATGATGAGAAAAAAGTAAACGATATTTCTACCGAACCGCATGAAATCACACATGCGCCAGACGCATTAAGGTGCTTTTGCGTATATTGGGCCACTGGTGCGGAAACTCCTGCCGGAGAGAAAAAACGGTATACGCCTGATATGCTGGAGGATTATGAAAACGCAAGCGAACAGGAAAGAGCATATCTGAAAAAGAAATGGGGTGATCCGGCATAGTGAAGCAGGATGAAAACAAGCTCTCTTATTGGAAGCAGAAACTTTTTGAAAATCTTTCTGAATATCAGGAAGAACGAACGGAAATGACCGATTTTGAAAAGTTGTATGCAGGGACTAGAGAAATTGACCACAGTATTAACAGCAGCTATCAAGGAGCCACAAAAAGGGCCTCTTATGTGAGAAATATTGTAGCTGAACTTGTGGAAGCAATTGTTGACTCGAATATTCCTTCTCCTAAAGTGACTGCTCTTCGGGAAAAGGACCAGAAGCTTGCAAACGTTATAGAGGATTATTTACGAAATGAGCTTGACCGTCTTCCAATGGAAGAGTTAAACGACCAGGATGAACGCACCACTCCGATTCAAGGGGGGGACTTCTTTCTGGTCGAGTGGGATTCTAAACGCAGAACCCATACTACTGCTGGAGAATTAACGGTTTCCCTTGTGCACCCAAAACAGTTTATTCCTCAATCTGGCGTAACAAGAATTGAAGATATGGATTACTTTTTTATTCAGGTTGCAAAGTCAAAGGAATGGATTAAAAAGCAATACGGCGTAGATGTGGAAAACGAAACGGAGTCAGACCCCGAAATTCGGTCGGGAGAGAAACAAGGCAAAGCGGACGACCTTGTAACGCAAAACATCGCATACTATCGCAATCGTGATGGAGGCGTGGGAAGATACAGTTGGACAAATGAATATCAGTTGGAAGATATTGAGGATTACCAGGCGAGAAGGGCTTCAAAATGTACAAAATGTGGAGCCGAAGGGGCCGGAGTATGCCAGATGTGCGGTGGAAAGACCTTCCAAAAAGAAAAAACTGAATACGAGATTTTGCTAAACGACGTTTATCGGTCTGACGGGTCTGTCATTCCATGCATACGTCAGGGGGAAGATGGAATTTGGGAACAAGTAAAAATTCCATACTACGAACCGAAACGGTACCCCTTTGTATGCCGTAAAAATGTTTCGCTGTTTGGGAAACTGCTGGGGGATTCGGACGTTGGGAAAATCAGAGACCAGCAAAACATGATTAAAAAGCTCGGTACAAAAATTGAAGAAAAACTGCTTACGGGCGGGAGCATTTTAACAAAGCCCAGTACGGTTAAAGTCAAGTTGACAGATGAAGAATTCCGGGTTGCGAATGTAGAAGACGCAGCGCAGAAAAGCTTAATTGACGTTATTAATCTTCAAGCAAATGTTCAAAATGATGTAGCATATATGGAAAACGTATATGAATCAGCGCGTAACACTATCGGAGTGACGGATTCTTTCCAGGGCAGAAAGGACACGACCGCTACTTCTGGAACGGCAAAACAGTTCGCAGCGGCGCAGACTGCTGGGCGGCTGGAATCCAAACGGGTAATGAAAAACGCGGCGTATTCTGCTTTGTTTGAGTTGATGTTCCAGTTTTTGCTGGCGTATTCTGATGAGCCGAGACAAGTAGTTTCGAAAAACAGAAGCGGCGGGGTGGAGTACAGCTCCTTTAATCGATACGATTTTTTGGAGCAGGACGAAGCGGGAGAATGGTATTGGAACGACCGATTTATGTTCAGCTGCGATCCCACTTCTCCTCTTGCCAACAACCGGGAAGCAATGTGGCAGGAAACCAGAATGAACTTACAAACGGGCGCGTTCGGAGACCCGACCAATTTACAAACGTTGATTTTATTCTGGACGAAAATGGAACTCCTGCATTATCCGGGCGCCTCGGATACTAGGGCGTTCCTTGAAAAGCAATGGCAGGAACAGCAGGCCATGATGATGCAACAATCACAAATGCAGCAATTGACGCAACCAGTTCAACCGTTAGATGTTGTTGGAAATTTTCCATCATATAACCAACTTTCCACGATTAGCGACACAGAAGGATATTCTGGCGGCTCATCTATGATTAAAACGTGATAAAAAAGATAGAAGCAGGTGATGAAATGGAGGAGCGCTGTCCTGAATGCGGAGAAATAAAAAAAATTATTTCATCTAAGGTTACAGTGGAAGATGGGATTGCCTACCGCACGTTCTTTCGCGGGTGTTTAAACAAAGAATGTAAAAAATTCAAAGAAACAACTGCAGAAGATAAAGTTCAAATTTCTGAACGAAAGGAGGACACAGCATGAAAAACGGAAGCTACGCCGGGAGAATTAAAAACAAAGGTTCTCAGGAAGTAAAAGCTCCTTTTCAACAGCAAGGAACCAAAAAAGGCATTGTAAAAAAAGGCGGAGACTTAAGAACCAAAGGCGGGAAATAAGCAATGCCGTCTTAATGAAGCGTTATTTTCCGTAAAACAGGTGCCGTTTATGAATCGCAGGGCAACAGCGTAAAAATGCCGGGAGGAACATATGGGAGACCAATCAGTTGGATTTGATGGAGAATCCATTACGATAATAGACAATCAGGAAGCACAACAGGAACCATCTGTCTCACAGACAGAGGAAGGCGCAAACGGAGCTGGAGACGCTGAACAGCAACCTGTTGAGGAACTTAAAAAACAGTCTGATGAAGAAAATCGTAAATACGCTGCAGTGCGCCGAGATGCACAAGAAAAAGAGCGCAAACGATACGAAGGGCAGTTGCAGCGTGAAAAAGACGCTTTTTATGCTAGGGAGTATTCAGGAGTAGTCAACCCGTACAATAACAGGCCAATTCAGACAGAAGCGGACTTTCTTGCATATAAAGCGGCTTATGAAGCGGAAGAACGAGAGCAAAAGCTTAGCAAGGCGGGGTTGGATGCAAGCACCATTCAGGCAATTGTAGAACAAAGCCCTACTATGCAAGCCGCAAGAAGACTTTTGGAAGATGCAAACAGGCAAAAGGAAATTGCACAACAGCAACAGGTAGATTCTTTTATAGAATCTCAGTTTTCTGAACTCCACAGACGATTCCATGATGCAGAAAAGAACTTGCAGGAGCTTTCGGAATCTAAAAATGGACGTGAAATAATTGGGCTTTGGTCCAAGGGCGTACCGCTTGTACAAGCATATGCTGCGGTTAGTTTCGACGAACTAACTGCAAAAGCTGTTTTGTCTGCAAAACAAGCAGCTCTTAACAATCTTTCAGGTAAAGAACATTTGGTCAGCACAATTGGAACTGCCGGAGAGGATGTTCAAGTGCCATCGGATGTCATGCAAATGTACAAAACGCTCATGCCTAAAGCCTCTGAATCAGAAATTAAGCAGCACTATCAAAAACATCATAAGTAAAAGAATTGGAGGAAAAAAATGGCGTTTAAATTATGCCAAAGCGATATTTACAGTACTTACCCGCTGGAATACCTTCTCCCTACTGCCAACGAAGCGTTTGAAGTCGGGGAAGCTTGCGTGTTATCTGGCGGAAAATTGACAAAATGTGGCGCAGCTGTCGTTCCCGCTTACATCACAATGGGAAAAACTGCCGCAGGCGCGGACAAGGTCCCCTGTATTCGAGTACAGAAAACGCAGGTGTTTGAAACCACATTTTCCGCAGCTCCTACTGATTTGACAGCGGGAAACAAAGTAACTTTGCACACAGATGGATTGCAGGTTACGGCTACTACCACAAGCGGGGTAGCGGAGATAGTGGAAATCGGCGGTACTGCTGCTGGAAGTATGGCGAAGGTCCGGTTTTAAGGAGGGGATAGAATAAATGGCAGGAATTACTTTTTCTAAAGCAAGCAACCTGAATGATTCGATTTACGGCAAAAGTCAAGAGCCGATTATGATGTTTATAGAGAGAAAAGCGGAAGCTTTTGAAGATGCTTCCATCTCTGACAAAATTTTTTCACACAAAAAGTCTAAGAACTTCGGTGAGAAGATTACCTCTATGACTTCTATGGATGGGTTTTCTCCTGTTGGGGAGGGCGGCGCATATCCAAACGATGAGATGCAGGAAGGATATAGTAAATTTTTAGAGCATGTCACTTGGAAAGATCGCTTTACTATCACGCGAGAGATGATGGATGATTCTAAATTGTTGGATTTGAATCGTAAACCAGAATCGTTTGTAACTGGTTATTACCGTACACGGGAACAGTACGCTGCAGCATTGCTTGCAGGCGCAATCACTGGTACTAGTGTGAACTATAGAGGTAGCGCATTTTCTACTACCTGTTCTGATGGAAAGTCTCTGTTTGACACAGGCCATCCAGCAAAGGTAAAGGGAAATGTCCAATCTAATAAATTTTCCAACGCCTTTTCAGCAGATGCGTTGAACATGGTGGAGTGCGCCATGCAGGATTTCAGAGACGACAACAAAAACGTGTTGGCGATTTCCCCGGATACAATTGTAATTCCGAACTTGCACAGTTTGAAGAAGGATGTGTTTGCTGCAATCGGCGCGGATAAAGATCCGGCTACTTCCAACAATGGCTTTAACTATCAGTTCGGACGCTGGAACGTAATTGTGTGGCAATATCTCAATCAGTTTATTACTGCAAACACTTCGCCATGGATTTTAATGGACTCTAGGTATTCAGAGGCAAACGGCGGCGCGATATGGCTTGACCGCGTCCCGCTAGAAGTAAAAAGCTGGATTGACTACAATAATGACAATAACGTGTGGAACGGGTATTCTCGTTTTGTAGCTGGTTTTGGAGATTGGCGGTTCGCAGCGGTAGGCGGTGTTACTGGGGGAACCACGCTCTCTTAAAGCGTGAAAGGAGGAAAAGGGGGAAGACGGAATTCGTTTTCTCCCTTTTTGTGCTAGTAACAAATATCAGATAAAACGTTATATACAAAAAGGGGGATAAAAATTGACATGGGGCGATTGTAAGCTAATTGCGCTTCAAAGAATGTTTTCTGTTACAACAAGCGATATTCCTACTGACTCTACTACTATGGAATATATTTATGCTATGCCGGGAGCGGCAAATGAAGCGTTGGCTCTTCTTTCCACAGCGGGAAGGTATATTGTGAAATCCGTTCAATTCTCTTTTTCTGAACCCATTATAGGAACGGATGGAAAAGAAATTCAAATTCCTTTATCAGGCTTGGTTCATCTCCCTTTAAGCAAACTAACAGACGATTTCTATTTACTTGATGAGGATCAACTATATTATGAAGAGGGAGATTCCTTTTATTCAGTTACAGATTTCAATATGGAAGGAGAGGATATCCTTCTGCTTCCAAGGTCTGCGGGAGGCACTTTTACAGCGTATTATTTTGCTTATCCTCCTGAGATTACACAAAGCACAAACGACAATTACGAACTTCCTCTTTTGCCGGAAGTTGCGGTTTTGGTTCCGTTATACATTGGCTCTCAACTGTACAAGGAAGACGACGTTTCTATTGCAGCGCAGCTAAGAAACGAATTCGAGGTAGGACGGGAAGAACTAAAAAATCGAATGAAAAACCGCTCTGGCGTGGTATCTTTCAGAAGTGTAACGGGGTGGATATAGAGTGGCAAGATTTACTGTTCCAGATCCTCCATCGATATCCGTATATCAGATTGAAAATTTTAAAGGGATTGATCTTCACAACTCCCCGCCTAACGTAGCGGAGTATAGGTCGGCGGAAGCGCCAAATATGATAAGGGACGTGCCAGGAAAAATTAGAAAGCGAATGGGATATGAAAAAGTATCCTTTTTTTCTGAGAAAATCAACGGTTTTTTCACTTTGGATCTCCCTGACGAAACAATTTTTCTTCTTCATTCTGGGACGACATTGTATAACGTTACAAAGCCGAACGGCGAAATTGCAGGAACTGGTTCGGAATCAGTATCGTTATGGGAAGAGATGGCGGACGTTCGTTCAAAGGCGTGGCAAATGGGAAGAAAATTATACATACAGGATGGGAAAAGGTTGCTGTCTTTTGACGGAACTACAGTATCCCCGCTTGATACTGAGGGGTATATTCCTACTATTGTGATTTCGCGTCTTCCCACGGGCGGCGGGACTACTCTTGACCCATATAATCTTTTGTCTGAAAAATGGATAGAAAGTTTTATTCTCTCGGAAGAGGATAGAGAGAAAGCGGTAACTGCGGGGTCGCTGACCTTACAACTCACAGATAATGATTTGTTGCCGGACTGTAAGGTGGAAGTAAAAAACACTGCAAACGGAGAGTACGAGCAATTAGAACAAGGGACGTTTGTGTTCTCTGCCGCAGACGGTACGGTTGTTTTTTCCTCTGACAATATCCCAACGGCAACTCCAGTTTTAGGGCAGGACAACATCCGTGTGACAGTTGGCAAAGCACGAACGGGATGGAAGGATAGGATTAATCACTGCGATTTGTCTATTCTTTATGGAGTGGGCGGTAATTCCGACCGGATGTTTATTTCTGGGAATTCGGAGTATCCAAATTATGACTGGTATTGCGAAAAAGACGACCCAACGTATTGGGGCGACACTTATTACTCTGTTTTAGGACAGGACAATTCTCCTATTATGGGATATAGCATTATTGCAGAAAAACTGGCAACGCATAAAAAAAACGCAGAAGATGGAAGAAACGTAATTGTGCGACAAGGAGTCCTTGACAACGAGGGAAAAGTTGGATTTCCTATTTCCACTACGCTACAAGGCGAAGGCACAGTGGCCAAATGGTCTTTTGGATATCTTTCTACTGAACCGCTGTTTTTAACCCAGCTTGGAGTATATGCAGTTACTCCCGCCGATGTAACGGGAGAACGATATGCTCAAGGACGGTCTTTTTACTTAAATAAAGCGATTATGGAAGAAGAAAACATGCAAAACGCTTTTGGAATGGTATATAAGGATTTTTATCTTTTAGCCATGAACCAAAAAGTTTATTTGTTGGACGGACTTCAAAAATCCTATGAAAAAGGGGCTCCATATTCTTCCTATCAGTATGAGGGGTACCTATGGACCAATATCCCGGCGCATATTTTATGGGAACTGGATGGGAAGCTTTATTTTGGAACAGAAAATGGGTATATCTTTCGGTTTTTTACGGACACGGAAGCGCAAATTTCATACTCCGATTATAATTTTGAAACTGGCGAAAATGATCTGCCCATTGAATCCTATTGGTGTATGGGAGACTTAGATGGAACGCGATTTTATAAAAACAAAACCTTTCGTTTCTGTTCTGTAAGACTGGGAGCTGCGGTAGCAACTGGAGTTGAAGTGTTTGTAAAAAAAGACGGGGCATGGCAAAAGTTATTTGAATCTGGGGCCTCTGCCCGATTCTTTGATTTTTCACAAATCAACTTTGCAAAATGGTCTTTTTCTTCCGACACCACGCCGCGTACAATTGGGAGAAAAATAAAAGTGAAAAAAGTGGATAAAGCAATGTTTAAATTTGAAAATTCAACAATAAACGAACCGTTCTCTATCTATAATATTGCGTTTGAATACACAACAGGGACCAACTATAAGAGGTGAAAAAATGGCGTATACAAAATTAATTGCAGATGTGGAAAACATTACTCC
>CAKTAA010000102.1 GCA_934526185.1 uncultured Eubacteriales bacterium
CACACATACAGTGCAGGGGCGGCGGTTTGCGCCGCCCTTGTGCTTTTAAAAAACGAGAATTTACATATAAAACCGCAAAACAGTTGTTTCCGCTTGACATTATTCCAAGTTGGGAATATAATATAGTCAGAGAGGAGATGTAAACGATGTACAGCATAAAATACATTTCAGTTATTGAAGCGGCGGAACGCTGGCACCTTTCAAGACGTCGTGTGGTTGCTCTTTGCGGAGACGGTCGCATAACCGGAGCGCAAAAAGCCGGAGCATATTGGATAATCCCCGAAAATGCAAAGAAGCCGTCAGACGCCCGTGTTAAAACCGGTAAATATATCGGAATCCACGTGGCGGAAAAGGAATCAAACTGAGACAGAAAAGCTTTCATACACAGACCCGTAGGCAAAGGAGTTCAGGCAAAGCCCACGAGCCAACAAAAGAGAACGAGGCATCGGCTTTGCATGGCAGGGTCGGTGCCTTACGGCATTTTACAGGAGGTGCGACAAATGAAAAGGGTTATCACAATAGGACGCGAGTTTGGGAGCGGCGGTCGTGAGATCGGCCGCAGAATTGCAGAGAAGCTGCAGATCGCCTATTACGATCAGGAGATTGTAACCGAGATTGCCAAGCGCACAAAGCTCTCCGAGGAATATGTGGAACGCATCACCGAAGACCGCCCGTATATATCTTATCCCATTCATGCCGGCATGAGTTTTCATACAGCATATTATGCTTATACTGAGATTGATAGGAGTCTTACGGTGTTTGCCGAGCAGCACAATATGATTAAAGAGCTGGCAGAGAGATCCGATTGTGTTATCGTCGGGCGATGTGCCGATTATATTTTGAAGGAAAAAGATCCGTTCCGTATTTTCGTCTACGCGGATGCAGAAAGCAAACTGAAACGCTGCAGGGAACGAAGTCCGGAGGATGAAATTTTATCCGATTCCAAAATACAAAGGAATATTCGTTCTATAGATAAAGGACGGGCAAGATATTACAACTATTTCAGCCGACAAAAATGGGGGGCGCATGAAAACTACGATCTGCTTATCAACACATCAGGTAAAGATGTCAAGCAGGTTTCTGAAGCGGTTGCCGATTATCTGAAGAGATATCTGTTTGAATGACGGATAATTCAGCCGCGCGGGGTGAAATTATGCAGAATAATTGGGAATCAAAACGGGATTGGATACTGTTCCGTGAAAGAATCGCAGGATGGCAGGAAGCATATATCGGGAGGCTGAACCGGGAATACATTGAGCTGCTCAGCCGTGACGGCCCGGAAGCGGAAAAGTTTTGGGAACTGTATAGACGCATATGCCGGGATAAACGCTGCACCGGAGTGCAGGCGGAAATGCGCAACTCGGAGATTCTCGCTAACCTTTGCCGCCTGGTCAATGAAGGGGCAATCGGTTATGACGATCTTGACGGATTCAGTGAAGAATTGCGTGAAGATGTGATTCGGATCACATCATACAATGCACATGAATTAGAATAATTCGGAGGGAATTGTGATGAAAACAAAATGATGGATGTCTGTTATTTTATGTCTGTCTGTTCTTGCCAGGGGTGATGAGCCTTTCCGGCTGCGGGACAAATAAGGCATATATCGCCGTGGACGAAAAAGGTACAAAAGCCAGTGCGGCGACCGCTGTGGAAACGGTATATACCGCCCTTGAGGAGGGTGTTTATAGAGCGACGACCGTCCGTTTGTCTATGCCGTTATAGACGACGCAGCCGGGCTGCCGGTTTATCGGCACAGTCACAGATATCGGGAAGTAATTACAGTTAACGGTTTGCTGAAAACAGGGGAGTGTGAAAGAAGTGAAACGAAAAGTAATCACAGTAATTTTTACGGTTCTGTTGCTCAGTACCGTATTTATTCAGTCGACTCATGCCAACTCCGCTCAGCGTCACTGGAGCGGAACAGACAGCACCGGCTCACTCATAAAAGACAAGAATTGCCCGCTCGTGGTGGATAGGGAGGTTTTAACCTTTGATGTGCAGGAGCTTCCGAAAAATTATTATAGCAGCGCCGAAGAATTCCTCGCTTATACCGGGAAGGTCACGGCTGAGTACACCTTCCGCAACCCCGCCGACTATACGGTGACCGCCACGCTTGTCTTTCCGTTCGGCAATCTGCCCCATTACGGGGAATATATCTACGATTCCCCGACCGATAAGTATACCGTCGCTTCGGATACCGAAAAATACGGTGTTAAGGTCAACGGCAAGCTGATCGAGGCTACCGTGCGTCATACGCTGAAGGACAGAGGAACACCGTTCTCTTTAGATGAGGATATGCCGAAGCTGATAAACGGATATATTGCGGACAGCTTTTTCCGTCCCGATCTCCCTGTGTGGGTACGGAAATATTCCGTTGAAGGCATCGATCCCGAAAACCAAGCCGCAACCGCCGCTTTTGTTCTGCGTGAGGATCCGACAAAAACACGGGTGCTGTGGGAGGAAAAGAGCGGCATAGCTACGCTGAAAGACGGTTTCCGAATATCCGGCTGGACAAAACCCGGTGACACACTTACCGTATATATTTTCGGCGAGCCTCCGAAGGACGGTATCGTCTGGTCACTTTATGAAAACGGCGCGTGTAAAAAGAAAATTGACGGCAATATTACATTGAAATATTCGGAACAGATGACCTTCCGGGATTTTGCTTTCAGAGAATACGACAATAGCTCCGGCATATCGGAGAGTGATTGGTATAATGCGCAGGTCGCATTTCTGAACGCCGGCTCCGAAGAATGGCGGCGGGGCGGAATTTACACCGAAAAATCCGCCTTTTCACTGATGCGGTGGTATGAGTATACCCTGACGCTGGAGCCGGGACAGACTTTGACAAACACGGTAATAGCCCCGCTGTATCCGGCAATTGATGCGGGCTACACGCCGAGTATTTATACCTACACCTATCTGCTCTCTCCGGCAAAGACATGGGCGCAGTTCGGAGAGCTGAAAATCGTGGTAAACACACCGTATTACATGACCGAAAACAATCAAGGCGGCTTTTTAAGGACGGAAAAGGGGTATGAGCTGACCCTGCCGGGTCTGCCGGAGAAGGAGTTGACCTTCACATTGTCGGAATCAGAGCATCCCCGGCCTCCAAAGCTATCGATTCCGTTCCATCCGGTCTTCCTGTTTGCAGGCTTTGTGCTGATCGGCGGAGGTGTGATTGCCGTTGTGCTGATTATTAAAAGGAAAAAGAGCCATGGGAAAGAGCAGTCATGAAAAAAGCGACGCAAGCCCGCTTTGCTGCAGGGCTCTGTTGCGGGGGCGTCCGTTGCACTATCTGCTGACGGCGGTTTTCGGAATACTCGGAGGCCTTTTGGTGGCATTCTTCTCTGAATTTCCGTCTGACGGGCTGTGGGCGGCGGCATATTGGAGCACTTCCGTTTACGGCTTCTGGATATTCACGACCTCGCTTCTTGTGCTGTGGAGCGAGAAGAGACATGTCGCCTGCATCGGTTCGGGGCTGTATATCTTTTTTATGTTCCTTGATCTGATAGAAAAACAATATGAGGCGTTTTGGACGGCGCGGTATTTCGCTAGGAACCGTTAGATTCCAAAACTGATGTTCCATCCCTATAGATTCGAACGAAGCATACTCATTCAACCTGGAAAACGGCAAATATGTTTACCGTATTATCGCCGAATGGTATAGCGGCAACCGTGTGGAATACGGTTTTGCCTGACAACTGACAAAACTTCAATTTTGTTCGTATAAATTTGAATATGACACCGGTGCGACTGTATCGATGCCAAAGCTGTAAAGAAAATGACAGAAAAACAACAGGCGCACAGACCCGGAACAAAAGGGAGCTGTGCGCCTGCTTTAATATTTATCATACCGACTACCCGTCTAATGTGATGAAAGGAATAACCGATATGACCTATACGAAAAAAACAACGGAAAATCTGCGGCGGCTTGCTGCACTGTCTGATGAGAGAAACGGCATTACGCCGGATATGTATACCGAACACGCCGTGTTCAGGGGGCTCAGAGATATGAGCGGCAACGGCGTTGTGACCGGTCTTACCGAAATATCCACTATTAAAGCAAAGGAAAAAGCTCCGGACGGCAGCGTTCATCCCTGCCCCGGGCAGCTTTACTACCGCGGATATAACATCTGTGATTTGGTGGGCGGATTTTCCTCAGAAAACCGCTTCGGCTTTGAGGAAACCGCCTATCTGCTGCTGTTTTCCTCATTACCGGACAAAAAGGAACTGCAGCGGTTTGAAAAAATGCTTGCCGAATTTCGCAGCCTGCCTAAATCCTTTGTGAGAGATATGATTATGAAAGCACCGGGGCGGGATGTGATGAACATTCTTTCCCGCTGTGTACTGGCACTCTACACCTATGACGATGACCCGGACAATATTTCCACCGAAAATGTACTGCGGCAGTGTCTGCATCTGATAGCGGCATTCCCGATGCTGGCGGTATACAGCTATCAGTCCTATCAGCATTTTCACTGCGGACAGAGTCTGGTAATTCACCGACCGGAAAAAGGGCTGTCCACGGCGGAAAATACCCTGCGGATGCTACGCATCACCGGCGAATATTCACCGCTTGAAGCAAAGCTGCTCGACCTTGCTCTGGTGCTGCACGCCGAGCACGGCGGCGGCAACAATTCCACCTTCACCACGCATGTCGTGACCTCCTCCGGCACCGATACCTATTCCGCCATTGCGGCGGCGCTCGGTTCGCTGAAGGGACCGCGTCACGGCGGTGCTAACATCAAGGTTGTGAGGATGTTCGAAGATATGAAAAACAGCATTAATACCAAAGACGAGGACGCCGTTGCAGGCTATCTGACGGCACTATTAAACAGGGAAGCCTTCGATAAAGCAGGTCTTATTTACGGTATCGGACATGCCGTTTACTCCGAGTCCGACCCGAGAGCCGGGCTTCTGATGGACTGTGCTGCGTCCCTTGCTGCAGAAAAGGGATATGAAGAGGAATATGCCCTTTATTCGCTGGTGGCGAGGCTTGCTCCGGAGATCATTGCAAAGAAGCGGAAGATGTACAAGGGAGTCAGTGCGAATGTGGATTTCTATTCGGGACTTATATATCGGATGCTGGATCTGCCATGCGAACTGTATACGCCGATCTTTGCAATGGCGCGCATTGCCGGCTGGAGCGCCCACCGTCTGGAGGAACTGCAAAATGTCGGAAAGATCATTCGCCCGGCATATATCGGTGTGAAGCCTGTTCAGAAATATGTGCCGATTGAAAATAGGTGATAAGATCAAAAAATTACGCCCTCGGAAACCGGATATTACGGAATCCGAAGACGTTTCTCTTGTTTTGGCTTAATCGGCTTTTTCAGCCGCTTTGATTCTGCGGTACATATCCTGCATCTGTCGATCGATTTCCGCTATTTTTCCGGCGCAGTCGAACATTTCCTCGTTGATTCCCTCAGGCAGCTTGGTCTTATCCACCTTATACCGGATGTCGTGCTCAAGGCTTGCCCAGAAATCCATGGCAATCGTGCGAATCTGGATCTCCGCTACCACATACTCCGTTCTGTCAGAAAGATATACCGGGATACGGGTGTCGAGATGCAGGGAACGGTAGCCGTTGTAGTTCGGCTCCCTGATATAGTCCTGCTTTTTGAGAATCTCCACATCCTTCTGCCGTTCAAAAATTTCGGCTACACGGTATACATCATCTATATAGTTGCAGACAACGCGCACACCGGCAATATCGTTGATATTTTCTTTAGCGGTGGCAATGGTAAAAGGAATACCTTTCTTTGCAAGCTTTGCCATAATGCTCTGCGCAGATTTTACCCGGCTTTCAATATGATGAATGGGGCTGCGTGAATATTGTATGTTGAATTCGCTGTTCAGCACTTCAAATTTCAGTGCCAGCTGTTTTACGGCTGACTCATATAGGTTTCGCATTACAAGAAATTCCTGTGTGCTCTCAAAGGGAATGGTTTGTGTTTTCTCCATGATAATGACCGTCCGATCCGTATTACTTTTTCCCTAAAAACAGGACCTACAGTACCTCTGTGCTGCAAGTCCTGTTTTCGGGTTACTTCTTCAGAGCATCCTTAAATGCCTTGCCGGCCTTGAAAGCCGGAACGGTAGAAGCCGGGATGTTGATCGTGGCACCGGTAGCGGGATTGTGTCCTGTGCGGGCAGGTCTCTTACGCGATTCAAATGTACCAAAGCCGGTGAACCGGACAGAGTCACCTTTCACGACAGCGTCGGTAATCGCAGCAAGCAGCGAGTCGATAACTGCGGCGGTATCCTTTTTAGATACACCTGCGCTTGCGGAAACCGCATCAACGATTTCTTTTTTGGTCATTTTCCGTGATCTCCTTTCTCGAATTGCTTTTCTGCTTAACCGATCTTGCCGGATAAGCAAGTACATTATACCATATATTTGTGACTTTTTCTACTGCTTTTGTTTTAATAGCCCTTTGGGGAGGGAGAAAGCACGGTTTTTTGAAGAAAAAACTATAAGATATTTCTTGCACAAAAAAAGTCCGACGGTACTGTTCCGTCGGATTCCCCACAACACTATTATTATATCATACAAGAAGCCGATTGGTCAATACATACAAAACGAAAAGGCAAAGTTCGTATATAAGCATAAAACCGAATGCCGGAATTCGTATATCCTGCCGATTGTTTTTTTGAGAAAAATATGCTATTCTATAGTTGAAAAGAGGAAGAGGTGATTCCAATGACCTAAGTACTCGCTCCCTTGTATATAAGCAGGGAGAAAACCCCCGGCACCGAAAGACGACATAACGCCTGACAGGTCAAGCCGCTTTAGTAGGCAAGTCCATCGCACTGCGGTGTTTATATATAGGAGAGGCGTAGATTTGGCGGACACAGCAAGGTGCCACCAAACAAGGAAAGAGAGGTACAGGAAAAGATGTTAGATATCAAGAGTGAGGGATAGCCCTTGATTGCTGAGATGTAAGGCAATCAAGGGCTATCTTTTTTGCTGTATTAAAACGGTGAGTTATAACGGAAGAAACCTGAACTGAAAGAATTCATATCGGATTTGTTCCGTTATTTTTGCTGTTCGAGATATGTGCAGGCGGAAACTGCGGCAACTGTGCCGTCGGAAACAGCAGTCGTGAGTTGACGAACACTTTTTATGCGGCAGTCTCCGGCGGCAAACAATCCGGGTGTTTCGGGGACTGCCATTTTTTCATCAGTAAACACATAGCCGTTTTCGTCAAGCGCAGCAAGACCGATGAGCACTTGTGTGTCCGGCAGTCTGCCGAGGGCAGCGAACAGCCCGGATACCGGCAGCGTTTCGTTTTTTCCGCTTTCTCTTTTCAGTTTTAAGTCTGTTAATTGTCCGTTTTCCTGTATCAACTCCGAAACGGTCGTGTCGGTCAAAAGAGATATGTTTTTGCGCTGTTTCACTCTATCAACAAGAATCTGCTCGGCACGGAAGCTGCTTCTCCGATGAATCAGTGTTACATGATGGCATCGTTCACTCAACAGCAATGCATCATCAAAGGCAGAATTTCCTCCTCCGACTACGGTCACATCCTGGTCTTTAAAAAAGCTGCCATCGCACAGTACACAATAGCTGATGCCGTGACCGACAAGCTCTGCTTCTCCGGGCAATCCGAGTGTTCTCGGCTGCGCACCGCAGGCGTAGATAACGGCTTTGGCATAGCATTCGCAGTCGTCTGTATCCAGCCGAATAATTCCCGAAGTTTCTTTTACTATCTTTTGTACATCCGTAAGGCTTATCACGGCACCTGCCGCCTCTGCCTGTGCCGCCATACTGTCGCCGAGCTGCAGGCCGGATACCCTTCCGGTGCCTGGGTAGTTTTCTACCTGCGGCGCGCGTGTTATCTGCCCTCCGATGCATTCCCGTTCATACACCGTAACGG
>CAKTAA010000103.1 GCA_934526185.1 uncultured Eubacteriales bacterium
TTACCGCCACGCAGGAACGCGCCGGCTTGTTTGTAAAATACAGGGAATAAATTTCGTTGAAAGAGGAGAAGTCCTCCATGCTACTCAGATAGCATACAGTTTTTACAGTATTTTCAAGAGAGCTGCCGGCGGTCTCTAATATTGCCTTGAGATTTTGGCAAACTCTATGGGTTTGTTCTTCAATCGTGTTTCCGGCTATTTCCCCCGAGATGGGATCCAAAGGGATTTGACCCGAGGTAAAGACGAGATTTCCCGCAGCTACAGCCTGCGAGTAAGGTCCGATTGCAGCCGGCGCTTTGTCAGTGTGTACAGAACGGCTCATAAAAATCTCCTTTGTTAAGTAATTTCTGTTTAGCTCAGCGCGCGTCGCTGAGCCGCAGGTTTCCTGTGCATCGCCCTTTCGTCGGCTTTTTACAGAAGCTTAAAGCCCCCGTCTCGCAGGGACTGCGTAATAAGCTGAACATGTTCGTAATCTCTGGTTTCCATTTCAATTCTTAAATAACAGCCGTTTACGCTCTCTGTGTTGCCCTTCTCGTAGTGGACTCCGGTGACATTTCCTCCGCAGTCGGCGATAATTCGGGAGATGTCCTTAAGCTGTCCGGGTTTGTCAATTAACTCAATGAGCAGAATAGACGAACGACCGGATTTTAAAAGCCCACGGTCAATCACGCGTGACAGGCTTGTGACATCAATATTGCCGCCTGAAACAACGCTTATCACCCGCTTACCTTTAATGGGGAACTTTTCAAACATGGCAGCGGCTACAGACGCGGCGCCGGCTCCCTCCGCGATCATTTTTTGCTTTTCGATAAGCGTTAAAATGGCGGAGGAAATTTCATCATCAGTTACAAGTGCGATATCGTCAACATATTCATTAACAAGTCGGAATGTATTTTCCCCCGGTTGTTTCACGGCAATACCGTCGGCAATGGTTTGCCCGCAATCAAGGCATCCGATTTTTCCGTTTCTGATCGAATGGAACATGCCGGGTGCCCCGGCAGACTGAACACCGTAAATCTTTATAGATGGACGTATTTGCTTCGCAGTATAGGCAATTCCCGATATAAGGCCGCCGCCTCCGACGGGAACAATGATAGCGTCAATGCTGTCGAGATCGTTCATAATTTCGAGAGCGATAGTCCCCTGACCTGCTATTACATTTTCATCATCAAAGGGGTGTATAAACGTGCAGCCCATGCTTTCCTTCAGCTTTAGGGCCTTTACATAGGCATCTTCGTAACATCCCTTGACCAGACAAACCTCTGCGCCGTAGGCTTTTGTTGCTTCTATTTTTGAAATGGGGGCGCTGTCCGGCAGACAGATAAGCGATTGAATGCCGCACTTTGTCGCGGCAAGCGCAACTCCCTGCGCATGATTTCCTGCGGAGCAGGCGATAACGCCTTTCAATTTTTCTTCATCCGAAAGCATCGCAATCTTGTAGCCGGAGCCTCTGACTTTAAAAGATCCTGTAATCTGCAAATTTTCCGGCTTCAAATACAATTCGCAGTTTGGCGCGACACCATAGGCTCTCACCACTGCAGTTTCACGGATAATGGAACGCAGGAACACTTGCGCATTAAATACCATATCGAGAGTTAACATTTTTTCCGCCTTTCCGTTGGTGCATTAAGAAAATGCTGAAGCTTTAAATGAACAAACACCCGTCTCAAAGCATAAATCACTTTGAGACGGGTGTAAATCATTGGATTTGCACTCGCGGTACCACTCAAATTGCGGATATCAAATCCGCCACCTCTTCAGAATCTAACAATTCCTATGCGTTAACGCCGCATTCACGGGAGACATCTACTTATCTTGTTTTCGATCCTCCGGCTCAGAAGTGAGAGGCCCTTTAGAAAGCTTTATACCGATTCGCACCAACCACCGGCTCTCTGAAATAACACAATCCTGACCGTCTTCGTCACAGCCTTTTATTCAATTTTTTTTATTATACCACTGCAAAAATCAACTGTCAATAACTTTGAAGAAATTTAACAATTAAATGTTAGCAGAATCCTCACCCGTAGTCAGGAAATCTTGGAAAACCAGAAAACAGACTAAGAACTTGCAAAAGGAGGGATACGATACATGTGATTGACGGGGCCGCAGCCTGCTCCTAAATCAAGCATGGATTCCAAGGCCCCTGTCAAATACCGTTTTGCTTCCCTGACACTTTCGGTAAGGGATTTGCCCGCGGCCAATCCGCACGCTACCGCAGAGGACAGCGTACATCCGGTGCCATGGGTATTCGGGTTTTGGATTCTCTCTGCTCGAAACCATACGGCATTTCCTTTTTCGTATAATAAATCATCTGCGCAAGCTTCGAGATGACCGCCCTTTATAAGAATTGCACATGGGAGTTTTTGGGAGAGCTCCCGGGCAGCGCGGAGCATGTCCTCTCTTTTTTTTATGTCGAATCCGCAAAGAGAAGCGGCTTCCGGAATGTTGGGAGTAATAAGGGTTCCCAACGGAAAAAGCTTTTCGAACATAACGTGAACAGTATCCTCATTCATCAGCCGGTCCCCGTTTGTCGAAACCATAACAGGATCGATAACAACATTTCGGGCGCCGAAACGGGAAAGAGTGTCCGCTGCTGCTTCAGCGGCAGCGGCATTTCCCAGCATGCCGATTTTTACCGCATCCGGATAAATATCTGTAAAGATACATTCAAGCTGTTGGCTGATAAAATCCGCTGGTGTTTGAAGAATACCGTATACACCGGCGGTATTCTGAGCGGTTAAGGCGGTGACGGCGCTCATGGCGTACATGCCGCAGGCTGTAATTGTTTTGATGTCGGCTTGGATTCCGGCTCCTCCGCATGAGTCCGAACCTGCAATGGTAAGTACCTTAAACATCGAGATAGCTCACCGCCTCCAAGAGTGATTGAAAATACCAGTTTACCTCCCGTCTCAGCTCCGCTTGATTGTTCTCTTCCTCTTTATCGTAAACGCCGGCAACAGGGAAGCCGTCTCTTCGGGCTGTTTTTGCAGCGTGCAGAGCGTCCTCAAAAACGACGGTATTTTCCTTTGCCGTACCGAGGGAGGCGAGTGCTTTCTGATAAATCAGAGGTGAACTTTTTCCGGCTCCCACTTCACGGCATGTGAATATACTGCTGAAATATTCACGAATTCCCGTCCTGCATAGACCGGCTTCGACCAGTGTACGATCTGTTGCCGTAGCAATGCATACGGGGATACCCTCAGATGTCAGCCGCTTGAGCAAATCCAAAGCTCCCTCCTTTAAGACAACCTCATTTTTGTAATATTCAAACAGCATATGGTCTATACTGTCCATAATTTCCTCCGTGCTTGAAGCGATGCCGTATTCCTCCTGAAAATGGCATGCCGCCTGCAGAAGGCTCATAGCGCGCAGTGTCTCGCGAAGTCCCGGTCGGGGTTCTATACCGAGACTTCTCAGATATTTCTCCCCCATGTTTCTCCACATGCTCATGGAATCGAGAAGCGTCCCGTCAAGATCAAAGATAATACCGGCCCACTTCATAGGCTCACCGCCTCTTCGGATAATTTTCGCAGCCGTCTGCATGCGTTCGGAATATCATCGGCGGCGAAAATCGCGGAAACCAAAGCCACGCCATCGATTCCGGAACCTTTCAGCAAAGGGAGGTTTTTTTCATTGATTCCGCCGATTGCGCAGACGGGAATGGAAACAGCTTGGCAGATTTCGCGGAGCACCGCCAATGATACGTCAGAAGCATCCGACTTCGTTGAGGTAGGGAAAACAGAGCCCACGCCGAGATAATCAGCGCCGTTTTCCTCAGCTAACTTGGCCTGTCTGACGGTCTGTACAGAAACGCCGAGAATTTTATCAGAACCAATAAGAGAACGGACATCCGCAGCATTCATATCGCTTTGACCGACGTGGATACCGTCTGCACCGCATTCCACCGCAAGCTTTACATTGTCGTTGATGATAAACGGAATTTTAGCGAATTTGCATATGTCTCGAATGACAAGGGCTTCAGAAAGAAATGACGCATAATCCAGATTTTTTTCCCGAAGCTGTATACAGGTTGCGCCGCCGGCAAGCGCTTCCTTCACTTGTTCAGCCAATGTTTTTCTGCCGGTCCAGGCCCGGTCCGTCACTGCGTATAACCGCATGATATGCCTGTCACATTTCATAAAATTACCAAACCTTTCAACGCAGTATAAATTTGTTTGCCTAAATAGTGAGACATGGATAAACCCAAATTCGGCCTCGGGTATACAAAAAGATTATATTTTATATACGTTTTTCCAGCTTGGCACTGTTTTCAAGACGTCCGCCGTCCAGACGGTATATTTCATCGATAATATAATTTCTGTATGTTGCGTTTCCTTCGCTTTCTGAAAGTCTGGCGTATGCGCGTTCACCGCATAGGCCCATGGCGCAGACGGCTGCGGCGGCTGCGCCGCAGGGATCGTCGGGATTGGCTGTCAGATAAGCAGTCGTCATAGCAGAAAGCATACATCCAGTCCCCGTTATTCTGCCCATCATGGGATGTCCGTTGCGCACAAGATAAACGGTGCCGCCGTCTGTTATCATGTCAATCGCCCCGGTAATTATGACAATTGCCTGAGTGGATTTTGCAAATTTTTTCGCAAAATCTATGGCGTACTCCAGTGTTTCTTCTGTAACAGCGTCGGCCGCATCGGCGTCCACACCCTTTGTGCTGCCTGTCCCCAAGGCCAAAGCTTTCATTTCAGATATATTGCCGCGTATCGCTGTAAAACGAATCTCTTTCAGCAATTTGACAGCCGTCTGTGTACGAAGCGAAGAAGCACCGGCACCGACCGGATCCAACAAAACCGGGTGCCCGCATTCGACCGCTTTTTTTCCGGCTGCGAACATGGCCGGAATCGTATTCTGGTTCAATGTTCCGATATTGATATTTAAGCCGCCGCAGATGGCCGTGATTTCCTCCGCTTCGGCAATATCGTCAGCCATAATAGGGGATGCACCGCATGCGAGCAAGATGTTTGCACAGTCGTTGACCGTTACATAATTTGTGATATTGTGGATGAGCGGCATTTTTGATCTTACCTTTTCCAAATACTCTTTAATCATAGAAACAACCAGCCTTTCGTATTTCAAATTTCTGTATCCGGCGAATGGATGACAGTGTCAAAAAGTTCCAACGTTCCGAACCCCGAAAGCCCAAACTTTCATTCTTCAAAAATGGAAACGATTTCTCCGTCAAGGATTCGATTCATATTTTTTACCGCACAGAAGTTACCGCACATGCTGCAGGTATCTTCCTGTTCGGGTTTTGCAGAATCGCGGTAGCGCCTCGCCTTTTCCGGATCGATAGACAGCTCGAACATTTTTTCCCAGTCAAGTTGTTTTCTGGCGAGACTCATTTCATTGTCCCAATCCATTGCGTGCGGTATGCCTTTGGCAATATCCGCTGCGTGCGCTGCAATTTTTGCTGCTACAATTCCCTCGTGTACATCGTCGGCATCGGGCAGACGGAGGTGTTCAGCCGGCGTAACGTAACAGAGAAATGCCGCGCCGTGAGAGGCCGCGACAGCGCCGCCGATAGCCGAAGTGATGTGATCGTATCCGGGCGCAACGTCTGTGACAAGAGGGCCGAGTACATAAAACGGCGCCCCGTGACACAGCGTCTTTTGAATCTCCATATTCGCAGCTATCTGATTGAGCGGCATATGGCCGGGTCCCTCTATCATTACCTGTACGTCCCTTGCCCAGGCCCGCTTTGTCAGCTCACCGAGCGTTATAAGCTCTTCAATTTGTGAAGCATCGCTCGCATCTTTGAGACACCCCGGGCGACAGGCGTCGCCTAAACTGAGGGTAACGTCGTATGTACGGCAAATCTCCAGAATGTCGTCAAAATGTTCGTAAAACGGATTCTCTTTGCCGGTCATTTCCATCCAAGCAAAAATAATGGAACCTCCTCGGGAGACAATATTGGTAAGTCTCTTGTTGCGCTTGAATTTTTCGGCTGTTTCTTTGTGAATACCGCAGTGAATGGTCATAAAATCTACGCCGTCCTCCGCGTGCATCCTGACGATATCCAGCCATTGCTCAGAGGTGATTTCACGCAGTGGTTTGTGATAAGCTACAACTGCGTCATAGATAGGTACGGTGCCGATCATCGCAGAGCAGTGTGCAATCAGATTTCTCCTGAAAACCTGTGTATTTCCATATGAACTGAGATCCATAATGGCTTCGGCACCCATATCCACAGCGCTCTGAACCTTTTTCAGTTCCAGTTCCGGATCCGTCAGATCCCTTGACGTACCGAGGTTTACGTTTATCTTTGTTTTTAACATAGCCCCCAGTCCGTTCGGCGTTACGGATTTATGCAGCTTATTGCACGGAATGATAACCTTGCCGTCCGCCATGAGCTCCATGAGATACTCCGGCGAGAGATGTTCTCTATTTGCAACCGCTTCAATTTCCTTTGTCAGAATGTGTTTGCGAGCCGCTTCCATTTGCGTAGAATATTTCATATGTTAGCCATTCCTTTCACATACGCGGGTGAATGCTTCGTAAGTATCAGACAGAAAAAAGAGAATGCCCTTTTACGATGGGCATTCTCCGGAATATCTGTCGATGGCAGATGCTCTTCCTACGGTGGCATTACCCACATCAGGTTATAAGGGTCGAAGTTTTGAGAACTTCCTCTCAGCCTGCACAACAAGCTCCCCCTGAATATTCTTTTAGTATACGGTGGTAAAAAAGTTTTAAGTCTGTCGTCAAAAACGAATATATTATATCATGGCTGTTTCTCTTTGTCAATAGCCCAGAAGATTAGTCCTTGTTTTTTAAAAATAATATATAGGGTTATAATGTAGCAAAAAGGATAGAAATATATCATGAAATGCTGTGCCGCTGTTCAAATAAACATGGATTCGGGGAAACTTTGTGCTCACGCTTAACAGCGAGGGTGCTTTCCAATATTACGAGGGCTTGCTGAGCAGTTACATTGGGCTTGTTAGAAGGGGATTAGACGGAGACGCTGTAACACTTTCTGATGATAAAAAATATGGGAGATGACTTTATTACCCATTATATTATCAGCAGTGATAGACTTAGTTTCAAAGATTCAAGGGATTTTCTATATAACTGTAGCTGATGGAGAAAATTTTTGCAAAAGGTATGGCTTACAAAGGTTTCTGCGAAAAAAGATTGAAAATAAAACAAAGGCATGATAAAATAGAAAAAAGAATCTTAACGAAATTCGTGCATAGGTGCGATCTACATTGCAAACCAAGAATTTTTACAAAAAATGTACGGAAAACAGCGGCTGATTTATTATAAAGAGAAAGGATTGTCAAATGGTCACCTTATTATACGGAAGGAGCGGAAGCGGAAAATCCTTTTGGATTTCGGAACGGATACTGGAAAAGCTGAAAAGAGGAGAGAAAGCAATTCTTCTGGTTCCGGAGCAGGAAACCGTCAATGCCGAAAGACGGCTGGTATGTGTACTGTCCGATATACCGTCTGTCGGTCTGGAGGTGCTGAACTTCAGTCGTCTGGCAAACCGTATTTTTCGCGAAGCCGGCGGCCTTTCCTACCGTTATATCGGCAACGGAGCCAAACGCCTAATAATGCGCCGAGCTGTTAACGATATACGGGCGTCACTTACGGAATATGACCGTGTCGATCCGCAGGATAAGGCGTGGATAGATCAGATGATTGCGGCTGTTGGGGAGTGCAAAAGAAATGGGTTGACACCGCAGTCGCTTGAAAAGGCGGCACAGCGGCTGTCAGAGACTGACCGAAGTCAGATGCATCTGCGGGCTAAGCTGCAAGACTGTGCGCTGATTTATAGTGCCTATCAGGCGCTGATACATGGAACATACGACGATCCGATGGATGA
>CAKTAA010000104.1 GCA_934526185.1 uncultured Eubacteriales bacterium
AACATAGGCAGCATCTTCAAAGGAAGGAGAAGCAGGAGAACCGCATCTGAGTGATGAGAAAAAAGCATACATGCTGCCGATATGTCCTCTTAACCAGCCGGACGGTGCTTTTCTGCCGGGAAAAATTCCGCCCGGAGCGGGATACCTTCCGACACATTCGATAGCAGTGAATCCATGGGAAGCACCGAGATCGTCTGTGGCAGCGGGAGTGGAATTGTCATAATAATATAAGTAGTTCAACTCCATAAGATTAAATTTCAGGGCGCCGCGTTCGCCGTATAATTCTATAGTCAGACCGTCATTTTCTCCTGTAGCCAGCTTATTTGCTTCGATGGTTCCGACAGCGCCGTTTTTCAATTCGCCGATAGCGTAGAAAGCCTCGTCTGCATCCGTCCGCCAGGGAGAACCGTCAGGTCCCGCACGCAAGGAATGAGCTATCTGACTTCTTCCGGTAAGAATGGGAACGCCGTCCTTTTCCTTGAATTTTCCACAAAGGTAGGTAAGAAGATCGATGGCATGAGATCCAAGATCAAACAACACACCGCCGCCGCAAATATCACGGAGTTGTTTCCAGCCTGCGGGTTTGTGCGGATCCACACAGCTTGCATGCCGATATACGCTACGAAAGCTGTAAAGCTTTCCAAGCTTGCCGCTGTCAATCAATTCTTTCATTCTCAAAACAGGAGCGAGAAAGCGGTTGTTAAATACAACTTGTCCGGTAATTCCGCGTGTTCTGGCCTTTTCCGCGATTTCATCTGCCTGTGCTGCTGTGATGCAAAGCGGCTTTTCGCAATAAATGTGCTTGCCGGCAGATATTGCTTTTTTTAAGGTTTCGTAATGATACACATTCGGCGTACAGATGTCAATGACATCAATATCCGGTGAAAATATCAGGTCATCTTCGCACTCTGCTGCGAAGGGTATGCCGAATGCTCGCGCAAGTTCCGTATTTTTTTCATGGTTTGGTGTATAAAGTCCGCAGACACGAACCTCAAATGGCAAATCTTTGTAAAAATATTTAAGGTTCTCCACACAATAAGCATGCGTGCGGCCCATGGAGCCGAAGCCTAAAAGTCCGATACGAATCATGGAAAACTCCTGATTTTATTAATTTTTTTAACAAATAATAGATAGGTATATGAAATCTGCGGCCGTATCAATACTCAGATAGAACTGATGTAGTATTCTGCATACACCATACCTTGAGAACAGCCGCCTGGGTTTTGGCATCCTTAATTTCACCATTCAATATCTGATGAACCAGTGTATGGAGCGGTATTGTTTCAACGCTTAGCCATTCGTCGTCGTCAGGCGATTGCTGACCGGGACGCAGGCCGGTTGCGAGATACATATGGATGATTTCATCAGAGTAAGCCGGCGTGGGATACAATGCGCCGAGATAGGTCAGCGAATCGGCAGTAAAACCTGTTTCTTCGCGAAGCTCACGCGCGGCGGCTGCCTCGTGTGATTCCCCTGATGTATCAAGCTTACCGGCGGGTATCTCCGTCAAAATCTGATTTATCGGATAACGAAACTGACGCACGACAACGACTTCATTTGTTTCCGTCAGCGGCACCACACACGCCGCGCCTGGATGCCGTATAAGCTCGCGTGTTGTTTCCTTGCCGTCCGGAAGCGTTACAGCGTCGCGAAAGACGTGAAGCAGTCTGCCGCTGAAAATTTTCTTAGAGGACAACATATTTTCATTTAATGTCTGAGAGTTTTTTTCCATCCTTTATAATTTCCTTTCCCGCGGCAAGTCCGCGTTATAATGCTGAACTGTCGTAATTATAATAAGCAATGGGTAGAGTACCGCAGAAGCGCAAGGTGGCGTAGTCGCTAAAGACTTGCAAAGCAAGGCTGGGGATATTATATCATAAGTTTTTTTGAACAGCAAGCGAAATCTGGCTATTGCAGAATTTTTTGTGTTGTTTCTGTGTGGGAGCAGTGATGAAATATCGAAATTTTTAGGACTGTTTGACATGCAGATGAAATGGCTGGGTTCGTTCATGAATTATTCAAATATATGTGCTATACTCATTTTGATTTGTTAATAGTAGCAACTGGGGACTGTAACCCAGATACTGCAGAGCCAAATACAGAAAAGACACAGACTGCGGGAACAAAGCTCAGAGCCGCCGGCAAGGAACCGGAACGAATAAAGTAAAAGGATGGTTGCTCGTCTCATTGCGAGGACGGGACGATAACCGGGGAAGCATGTATGATCAAAATCGAAAATCTTGTCAAAACCTACGGAAATATTCATGCGGTCGACCATATCAGCTTTGAAGTGAACGAGGGAGAAATCGTCGGTTTTTTGGGACCAAACGGCGCCGGAAAGACAACGACGATGAACATACTTACCGGCTGTCTCTCCTCGACATCTGGAAAGGCCGAAATTGATGGAATTGATATTCTGGAGCAGCCGATGGAGGCCAAGCGGCGCATTGGTTTTTTACCGGAGCACCCGCCGCTTTATCTGGATATGACTGTAAAAGAATATCTTGACTTTATATATGATATTAAGCACTGTACGCTGAACCGCCAAAAACACATTCGGGAGATCTGCGAGGTGGTTCAGATTCAGGAGGTGTACAAGCGCATTATCCGGAACCTGTCAAAAGGATACCGGCAGCGTGTCGGTATCGCACAAGCGCTGGTAGGCAATCCGAAGGTAATTATATTCGACGAACCGACGGTGGGATTGGATCCGAAGCAGATTGTAGAAATCCGCAATCTGATCAGAACGCTTGGCAGAAATCATACGGTGATTTTAAGTACACATATTCTTCCCGAAGTCAGTGCGGTCTGTGAAAGAATCGTCGTGATTCACAAGGGTAAAATCATTGCAAATGAGAAGACGGAAGAAATTGCCGAGGCGGCGGGCGGTTACCGCCGCCTGTGCCTGAAAGTAATAGGCCCGGCCCGGGATGTTTTGAATACACTTAGAAAAAAGCAAGGAATCACTTATGCTGAGATATTAGGAGAGAGAGAAGCCGGGAGCACGGCCTTTCTTGTAGAGAGCGCTGCTGGACTTGATATGAGAAAGCCGCTGTTCTATGCGTTAGCCGAGAACGGCTGGCCGCTAATTGGAATGGAGGCCATGGGAACAAACCTGGAGGATGTGTTCCTTACCTTGCTGGACAAGCAGGAAGAAAAACGAAGATCGCGCACACGCCAACGGTCCGGCACTTAAAATAAACCGACCGGCATCACCGTAAGAGAAAAATGCCGGCTTCCCGATCGGAATTATAAAAAGTAAAGGAGAACATCTATGTCAGCGATATACAAGAGGGAGATGCGGGTATACTTCACATCGCCAATCGGCTATATATTCATCGCTATATTTTATGCGGTAAACGGGGCGCTGTTCAGCTATTTTACTTTGCAGAACGGCGAGAACAGCAATGTTGCCTCCTATTTCGTTACCCTGCTTTATGTATTTATCATTGTCATTCCATTGCTGACAATGAAATTATTCAGCGAGGAGAAAAAACTGAGAACGGAACAGCTACTTTTATCCGCGCCCGTCTCACTGTCCTCCATGGTGTGCGCGAAGTTCTTCGCGGCTTACACCATGTTTGCCGGTACCTTTCTTGTTTCGTCACTGACAGGCTTTCTTGCACTGTACCAGTACGGTAAGCCGAATACAGCCGTACTTGTTGGCAATGTGCTCGGTATCCTGCTTATCGGCGGCGCTTTTATTGCTATCGGCGTTTTTTTATCCTCTTTGACGGAAAACCAGCTTGTATCTGCTATATCGACCATTGCGGTTATTGCCGCACTGCTGTTTCTTTCCTATTTCAATCAATATATCGGCAGTTCCGCCGTACGAACGGTGCTGAATTGGTTCTCAATTTTTTCCCGCTTTGTAGATTTCAGCTACGGTATTTTGAATATCAATTCACTGCTGTATTATGCCTCTGTCATGTTCGTCTTTTTGTTTCTGACAGTGCGTGTATATGAGAGGAAACGTTGGGAGTAAACCGCTATCAAGATAAAAAAGATTACTCATATTGAAACAAAACGACGCTCCGGCGAGGGCGCCTTTGGGAGGATACATGAAGAAACAACAGGGATTTTTTCAGAGCAGGAAGTTTAAATACGGAACTGTTTCCGTTCTGCTGACGGTAGTTGTCATTGCCGCTGTCATCGTTCTGAACGTGATTTTTACAGCCCTTTCTTCCCGCTACGGATGGTACGTGGATATGACACAAACGGATGTTTTCAGCATGTCCGACAGTACAATTGATCTGCTGAAGGATTTAGAGGGTTCCTATAAAATTATATTCTGTATGCCGCTTGATAAGTTATCTGAGAATACAACGTCAAAAATGATTTATACCTGTGCGCGTGATTTGGAAATGCGTCTGGATAATGTGACCATTGAATATCTGGATGTCAACACGTATCCGGATACGGCAAGCAAGTATAAGCTGACATCCACGGAATCCATCTATACAACGGACGTAATAATTGAAAGTGAAACCGGACACAAAAAATATTCACAGGAAGCGTTTTTTATGCTGTCCTCAGAGGACAGTAGTGTAATCGGATTCAACGGTGAACTGAAATTCGCTTCTGCTATGATGCAGCTCGCCGGTATGTATCATCCGATGGCAGTTTTTACATCAGGACACGGGGAGACCTATCCGGAGGGGCTTGGCATGCTGTTTGAATCGGCAGGTTTTGATATCAAAATCGTCAACTTGACGGAGGAGGAGCTTCCCGAAAACGCAAAGGTAATCATCATCAACGCACCGCAGTTTGACTTTATAGGGTATAACGAAGACGGCATAACGAATGAAATTTCCGTACTTGATGATTTCCTTGAAAATCACGGCAGTCTGATGGTATTTATGGGATCCGATACCCCATATTTCCCCGAACTTGAAGAATATCTGGAGGAATGGGGAATTCAATTCGGTGATGCAGTTCTTAAGGACACGGACAGCTCAACTACGTCCGATGGACTGACCATTAAGGCGACGCTGCCTACTGAGGGGACAGGAGCGTCACTGCATCAGAACATGCGTGAATTATCATCGGTACCTATGACGATTGTCAAGGATGCAAGTCCTATATATCAGCTTTATGAAACAAAAAACAACAGAAGCATATCGTCTGTCCTGACAACAAGCAAAACGGCGCAGGCCTTTTCCTCAGAAAACGAGGAGGCTGTGCGCGGACAATTTGCTCTCATGACGCTGAGTATGCAGACAGATTATGTGAACAACGAGCCGATGAATTCCTATGTATTGGCATGTTCCAGTGCAAGCTTTGCGGATAGTGTATATATGAGCCAAAGTGCATACGGAAACAGGGATATTATATATGCTTCTATGCGGCTGTTCGGCGTCGATCAGGTACCTGTAGATATTCGTTTCAAACAATTTGAAGACAATGCCCTTACCATAAGCACCGCGGAGGCATCCACATGGACGGTGGCCCTGGTTGCGGTTATTCCTGTGCTTATTCTTGCAGCAGGAACGGTTGTATGGATTAAGAGGCGTCATTTATAAACAGAGTATTCTTAGCGATAAAAATAGAATGAAGCGAAAGCGGAACAATTTGTATCTGTTATTCATCCCGAAATCGGAAAATATGGGCCCAATTCAGATCAGTTTGTTAAGATGATACATTATATCTGTAAAACGATCTAAAACGCGAAACATGGCACAGGAAAGGAAATGCGCTAATGATAAAAAATAAGGACAGGCAGAAGGATGATTTGGGACACGGGGAACAGAAACCGGAAGATAACGAACGCAGTGCAGCGCACATAGGGGAAAATCGATCTAAGACCGAACAGTCTGACGTACGGCTGCAAGCTGATAGGTCTTCCGACATGGACGGACAAGAAAAAACAGACGAAATTATTGGGGAATCTGAAACGGATGCTGATGAAGTTCTTCGGCTGAAGGAAGCATACAGGCGATTCGGCATTGAAGGCGAGGAAGCTTCGATGAATGAGATCATGGACAGGCTTTCTACCTTTACCGAAGAAGAGGGGGAGGAAGAGCTTTCAGAGGTTTCTGATAAGAAAAGGGCGGGAAAATCATTTCTTGCCCGGCGGAAGCTTTTTGTATTCATTACAGCAATGGTGGTGGCCGTCGGTCTTTGTGTGTATGGGTTTATCCTCCGGCCATGGATTGCGTCTCTGTCTGCTGAAGATGTACCGGAACTTATTCAGGCATCAGAGCAGGATGCAGAGCAGGGAAAATGTGAAATGCTCGGCACCGACAACCGCATTTATCTTTTTGCGCCATCGGAATCAGCTGCGGTTCAGAAGCTTGAGGTTCATAATACCGAGGGAAGTTATACATTCCGGCAGGAAAACGGTTCGTTTGTGATAGACGGTGCGGAAAGTATGGGTTACAGCAAAGAGATGTTTTCTATGCTGATTGTGACAGCGGGTAAGCCTCTGGCTATCGAACGTGTGACAACAAGCTGTGAGGATTTCAGTGTATACGGTCTTGCAGAGGAGGATAATCCGGCGTGGTACCGTCTGACAACGGCGCAGGGAGTTGAACATGTGGTCTATATCGGGGATCGAATAGCCTCGGGCGGCGGCTATTATGCACGATATGCGGGGCGTGATGCGGTTTATATTCTGGACGCATATTTCGTCAGCAAAACACTTCTTGCTGATATCCGCAGCTTCATGACACCGAATCTGGTTATACCGGTATCACAAAACGCATATTCGAAGATCAGAACCTTTACAATAGTGGATCATGACGAAACCAAAGTATGTATTGACACGCTGTCAGCAGAGGAACAGGAGGAAACCGGCGGAACGTATACATTCAAAACGCTGTATCCTGCGGAGTACAGAGTTTCAGACAATTATACACAGGCTTTGGAGGCTGTCATGGAGCTGGAGGGAACGGAGGTTGTGGCTTATAACCTGACGGATGAAATCATTGCTTCATACGGACTCGTGGATCCGGCATACGAACTATTTTTTGAATACGACGGAGAGAAGCAATATCTTCTGTTTTCGGAAAAGGATCCGGTGACCGAGACGTACTATGTTTTATCCCCTATATTTGATTTGATTGCTACGGTTGACGCTAAAAGCGTATCCTTTCTTGAATGGGATTTGATTCGGTACATCGATCCGATGATATACGCACAGTTTATCTACAATCTGGATGCTGTGGAGATCAGCGGCGGAGGTAAAGAATACCGGTTCCGGGTGACAGGAGAGGACAAAGATACACTGACGGTTACAGAAGAGCTCACAGGCGTTAAAGTAAATACCAAAGATTTTCAAAACCTGTATGGAAATATACTGTCAATTGAGAACCAAGGATACGCGGAAATAACAGATCCGGAGGTCCTCGACTGTATGGCGACGTTGGTTATTACCACAAAGGCCGGAAAAAGAGAGGAATTCGGCTTTTATCCCTACTCAACCCGCCGCTGTCTTTGTACTGTCAATGGCAGAGGAGAACTGTATGTCCTGCGCGATATGGTAGAAAAGATGCTCAGAGGCGCGGAAAGCCTGAGTAAAGGTG
>CAKTAA010000105.1 GCA_934526185.1 uncultured Eubacteriales bacterium
CGGTAAAACAGGTCGAATTCCGCCTTTTGAGGTGCGCTTTTGCAGCAGAAGCGGTAAGCTCCACTGTCGTTGCAAACCGTAACGTAGGCGTCGTCCTCTTCGCTCCAGCCGATCTCCAAAAAGCACTGCGCAGACCGCTCAAAACGATAGTCTGTGCCGCCGCCCATATACGTGCTTTCGTCCTTTCCGAGCTCTGTAAGCGTAGACGTATCAGCCTCAATCCGCGCAGTCAGATTCTGAAGCTTTTCTATGTCCTCTGAAGTCTCCGCCCGCTTTGAGGCTTTCTCACCGCCGTCTTTGTACTGCACCACCACAATCGGTTCATCCCCGGAAAAATCCGGCCGCCATATGTCGCTTCTTTGGCAGGCCGTAAACAGCAAAAGCAAGAGCGTCAAAACAATTAGAGATACTTTTTTCATTAAATTCACCCCATTTATTATTGGGCTTAAATTTATTATATAGGAAAGAATGGCTCACGTCAATATTATAACAGCTATTTTCCATAATTAATTTTATAAAAAGAATAATTAATAAGATAAAACTCACAAATGAGATTGAACCAATTAGGGAAAGGAAAAAACTGCGAAAACACTTGACAGCCTTCTTCTGTGCATGCTATACTATGGCTGTAGTTAGTAAAGACTAACTACAGCCATAGTATAGTTGTAGTATACGCTGCTTTTTTAAAAAGTTTAGGTTAGCTTATACTAACCTAAAAAGGAGGACTTATGAGCATTGTCATCGTCGGCGGAAACGAATGTATGGAAGGACAATACTGCGAAATTTGCAAACGCTGCGGCTGTAAAGCAAAGGTCTTTACAAAGGAAAACGGCGCAATGAAGAAAAAACTGGGCTGTCCGGATTTGTTGATTCTGTTTACCAAAACAGTCTCACATAAAATGGTAATCGGCGCCGTGCAGGAGGCAAAGCGCAACAATATTCCGATCGCACGTGTGCACTCAAGCAGTGCCGCTGCATTAAAAAGCGTGCTCAGTGAATACTGTACGGGCTAATAAAATGAAAAAGGAGAATCGTCCTGAATGAAGTGGCCGCAAAAAATTAGACAGTATGACATCCCGTCTAAACAAACAGGATGCCATCCAGACTGGGAGCGCACCTTTTTATTGCTTCATAATAAGGTTTTGATCCGATACATATTCAAAATCAATTCGCCCCATTACAGCTTAAAGCAAATCCCGGACTGTTATTCAGTCCGGGATTTATTATACATTTTGTATTATAATTCGACTTTATTCCGCCATCAGCGTACAAATTCGATTGGAAAAGGCAACCGGATCTTCGACCGGCATTCCTTCAATCAAAAGCGCCTGATCGTAGAGCAGTGCAGCGTATTCTTTCAGCGTGTCCTTATCCTGTTCAAAAAGCGCCGTAAGCTTTTTGAACAGCGGATGCGCCGCGTTGAGTTCAAGCACGCGCTGCGCCTGTACCTTATCTCCGGCCGGCATTGCGTTTAGGACCTTTTCCATTTCAATTGAAATAGCCCCCTCGGAAGAAAGGCATACCGGATGCGACTTCAAACGGTTTGATAACGTCACTGCCTTGACCTTGCCGGAAAGCGCTTCTGTTAGGAAAGAAAGCAGTTCCTTGTTGTCCTCCGTCTGCTTCTTCGCGTTCTCCTTTTCCTCGTCGGTACGCAGATCAAGATCATCCGCCGAAACGTTCTGGAACGGCTTTTCGTCATACTGCATGAGCATTTTGAGTGCAAATTCATCCACATTGTCGGTGAGATACAAGATCTCGTAGCCCTTATCGCGGACAGCCTCTGCCTGCGGCAGCATTGCAATGCGCGCAGTCGATTCACCGCATGCATAGTAGATCGCCTTCTGATCCTCCTTCATGCGGGAGACGTACTCGGCAAGCGTAGTCGGATGATCGGCGTTTGAAGAAGCGAACAGCACGAGATCCTTCAGCGTATCTTTATGCGCGCCATAATCCGCATACATACCGTATTTCAGCTGCAAACCGAAGTTTTTAAAGAAGTCCTCGTATTTCTCGCGGTCATTCGCCAGCATATTTTCAAGCTCCGTCTTGATTTTCTTTTCCAGACGCGAAGCAATCAGCTTCAACTGCCGGTCATGCTGTAACATCTCGCGCGAGATATTCAGCGAAAGATCCTGCGAGTCGACCAAGCCCCGAACAAAGCTGAAATAGTCCGGCAGCAGATCAGCGCACTTTTCCATAATCAGCACGCCGCTTGCATAAACCTGCAATCCTCTTTCATAGTCTTTCGTGTAAAAGTCGAACGGCGCCTTCGACGGAATAAACAGCAGGGCGTCGAAGGTCGCATTGCCTTCGGTACGCATCCGGATAACTTTCGCGGGATCCTGCCAGTCGAAAAACTTTTCTTTATAAAAAGCGTTGATCTCTTCGTCGGAGGTTTCGCTCTTTGACTTTTTCCAAATCGGCGTCATCGTGTTAAGCGTTTCCACTTCGCGATAGGACTCGTAGTCGTTTTCGCTGCCCTCTTTTAAGCGGTGCTTTTCCACCTCCATACGAATCGGATAACGAATATAGTCCGAATACTTTTTCACAAGGCTGCGCAGCCGGTACTCATCCAGAAATTCTCCGTACTTCTCATCCTCTGTATCTTCTTTCATGTGCAGCGTGATTACCGTACCGTGCGTTCCTTTTTCGCATGGCTCAACCGTATAGCCTTCCGCACCCTTTGAGTTCCAGCGCCACGCTTCATCGCTGCCCCATGCGCGGCTTTCGACGGTCACATCATCGCTCACCATAAAAGCGGAGTAAAAACCCACGCCGAACTGACCGATAATATCGATCTCGTCGTCTTTTTCCTGTTCCTTTTTAAAATTCAGCGAGCCGCTTTTTGCAATCACGCCCAAGTTGTTTTCCAGCTCTTCCTTTGTCATTCCGCAGCCATTATCCATAATCGTAAGCGTGCGCTTATCCTTGTCCGGTATCAGCTCGATCGAAAAATCGCTGCGGTTTAAGCCCGTGTCGCCGTCCTTTAACGTGCGGTAATAGAGCTTGTCAATCGCATCGGACGCATTCGAGATCAACTCCCGCAGAAAAATTTCATGATGTGTGTAAATGGAATTGATCATCAGGTCGAGAAGCCGCTTGGATTCCGCCTTAAACTGTTTCATTGCCATGATGCAAAACCTCTTTGTACAATATATTTTAGCACTCTTCGTGCTTAAGTGCTAAAATATATTGTAGTACATACCACATGAAAAATCGTTATGAAATTGTAAACAAATCAACCGGATTGCCTGGATCGGCGCCTATCCTGTCTAATGCAAACAGGCGTATGGATCAGTTCACAATCGCCAGCGCGCAGGTTAAACCTGCAAATATCAATGCAACTGCTGCGATTCCTGCAATTTTTCCTTTGCTTTCGGCGTTCACTTAAAAATTTGCTGGTCATAATTAAATATTGTTTAAAAACACTTCCACATTGTCCGCAGTCAGCATGCAGGCTGCACCGCACAGGAAATACCGTTCAATGGACTCGCCGCTCGTCGGATCAACAGAATAAAAACGCAGGATATTCTGATCCGGATAGGATTCTGCCGTAATCCACCTTGCATTTGGCGCCGCTTCTCCATTCTTTTTGTCCTGCACGAAAAAGCCGACACAAGCGGGAGAAACACTATCTTTCTCCTGAAATACTTTTTCTGCCGCTTCTTGATCTACTGGAAGTAAAGCGTTCTCAGAAAATGCAGAAATCATCACCTGTCCAATTGGAGCAGAAGATGCACAGGCATATTCAAAAGTTTTGTCCGGTTCTTGCATAACTGCGGCTCGGGTGACACCAAACCGCTGAAGCCGCACTTCTTGTACTTGAGAAGGTTTAACAGAAAAAATCTCCGCAGCAGACCTTAACCGGTTTATAATCGCCAGCGTGCAGGTTAAAACAGCAAAAACGGCAGTCAAAACAGCCGGTATGCTTTCTCTCCTTTTCTGTTTCATTCATATCGTCCTTTTCCCATCCGTCTGTCCTATCGCACACCAGCTTATCCAAATACTCTTTTGTAAAATACATATCATCGGGAAGTTCAAACCAGCGTGCTTCCATTTCTCCCGTTCTCCCGAAGTGAGTCAAAGTCTCCTTCTCCGTATAGGGAAGAAAAATTCCGCATTTCCCGTCCTCCATAATGTTCAAAAGTATACGGGACTCATACGGATGGCCTTCTGGCAGTCCTGCCAGCGAAATTTCGACAAGTGTCGCTTTTTCAGATAAGCTTCCCAGATACGGAGCGTTTTCAATCGGATAGAGCTTTACTGGCTCATAAAACAAAAAACGCGTCCATTCACGTCCCGCTTGTTCATTGGTTATGGCTGTATTGCGCCGTGCTCGATAATTGTAAGTTCCAACCCCGGCGCCGCTGCAATAGACTCGAATCATATCAATCTGTTGTGTCGCAGAAAGCCCCGCAAAAGAAGCAAGGGTATGCATTCTGCGAAAAGCAAAAACGCCTGCTGATAAAACAAATATGACGGAAAGTATAACGCATACTTGTTTTCCTGTTTTTTTCATCAAACATCACCACCCAAAATAATAAGAAAATGCAGTCGTATCAGTATGCACTGGCATAGAGTTAAATGTTTTATAAATCAAATATGAGAATGAGCATCAGAAAATATTATTGTATTTTCAATTTCAATATACTGATACCCAAATATAGTGACTGCATGTCCAATATACGTCAAACCTACTAATTCGCGGCTGGCCATCGTCAACGGAATATTTTTATCTATTATAGATTTCATCCTATTCCACGACCAGTTATCGGAATATATTTTTCCATATACTGTTGATATATGTCCTTTGTCGGTAAGATATTTTCTGTATCCATTATAAGCATCATTGTATGACGCCCCATAAATGCTGCTTAATGAAATATAAGATGCTATTGCATTATATGTAGCGGGAACACTTGTAAATAGTCCTGTTTTTCCTCTGCATTTTGTCCAATACATACATGAATTTACTGCTGCAAGAATTGTACATCCATTTCCAGGATCTCCGGTATTAGAGTATGTGGCAAAATTCATTCCTCCTGTATACCCCTGCACAAACTTTGTAATCGTATTTGCCCCTCTTGTCGACATTGTACCGCTTCTTGTGGCTACCCTTTCTAAACGCATCTGCCGTTTTGCCATCACATCTTCTTCATACGTTTTCACAGCGCTCAGTCGGTCAAGCTCAGTCTCCCTATGATTCAGCACATCATAAGCCTTTATCTTCCCCTCTTCATCTGTTTCGCCCAGAAGGTAATACGCATATCCACCCAAATACACGAGCTTTTCCGTGTCTTTTTTGCCGCATATCGCAGCAGGCAGGTTCCGCAATTCTCTTGCTGCACAGTGCTCGTCGCCGAAGGTATAGCTGTCAAGCGCCGGCTCGCCCATCGACACATCAATCTGCAAAAAGCCCGCTGGCTCCTCTTCATTTACATACTCATAAATGTAGCCGTTTACATTACCCGACAGATCATACAGCGCTGTCGTATGGGAGGGCCGTGTGTCCGCATCCCATGTGCATTCCGGAACGTCCCGCATGATGATCTTCTGGTAATATGCCGCCTTCTGTCCGGCGCGTTCCTCCATCGGTGCCATAGCCGCAAGCGCTTCAGCGGAGGGGAAAGCGCCAGCAGAAACGACAGAATCAAGCTTCCGCTGACTATCCTCTTCATTCCATGCTTTTTCCTTCTTTTCATTTCAGACCGACCTTTTATTTCATAATTCCAACAGTAATTGATACCGTCACATATAATACGTTTAAGAAACTCAAAACGCATCAGCTCAATTTGTAACATTTCTATGAATAAAGCGCGGACTGTCCAGATTGAACAGTTCGCGCTTTATTCGCTTATATTTTTATTTCATTACAATACAATGTGTCCGCCCTTGCTTTGCACATAGTCCTCATAATCCGAGAATTTATCGACAATGCCGTCCGCATTCAGTTCAATGATACGATTTGCAATAGTTTGAATAAATTCATGATCGTGCGACGCAAACAGGATATTCCCTTTAAAATCGCATAATCCGTTGTTGACCGCCGTAATGGATTCAAGGTCCAGATGGTCCGTCGGCCGGTCGAGCATCAGCACGTTCGAGCCGAACAGCATCATCCGCGAAAACATGCAGCGCACCTTTTCACCGCCGGAAAGAACGTTCACCGGCTTATACACATCGTCACCGGAGAACAGCATCCTTCCTAAGAAACCGCGGAGATACGTTTCCGTCTCATCGGTGGAATACTGGCGGAGCCAGTCGATAATCGTCTGCGTATTGCCGTCAAAATAGGCGGAATTATCGTTTGGAAAATAGCTCTGCGTGGTGGAAACGCCCCATTTATAGCAGCCCTCGTCCGGCTCAAGCTCTCCTGCAAGGATTTGAAACAGCGTGGTTGCCGCCAACGCATTTTCTCCCACGAAAGCAATTTTATCTCCCTTCTTTACGATGAAAGAGACATTATTTAAAACCTTTTCTCCGTCGATTGTCTTTGAAAGGCCCTCCACCGTGAGAATATCCTTGCCCGCCTCGCGGTCCATGGTAAACCCGATATACGGATACCGCCGCGAGGAGGCGGGCATTTCCTCGGCTGAAAGCTTTTCAAGCAGCTTTCGGCGGGAGGTCGCCTGCTTGGATTTTGATTTATTTGCGGAAAAACGTTCAATAAAGCTTTGCAGCTCCTTGATCTTTTCCTCGTTTTTCTTGTTTTGCAGCTTCTGCATCCGCTGCATGAGCTGGCTGGACTGATACCAGAAATCGTAGTTGCCAACATACATTTTAATCTTCGTATAGTCAATATCAACCGTATGGGTGCAGACCGTGTTCAAGAAGTGACGGTCATGTGAAACGACGATCACCGTGCCCGGATAATCCAGAATGAAATCCTCAAGCCACGCAATCGCCGCAAGATCCAGCTGGTTCGTCGGCTCGTCCAAAAGGATGACATCCGGATTGCCGAACAAAGCCTGCGCCAAAAGCACCTTTACCTTCTCGTTGCCGGAAAGAGAACTCATTTGCGTATAAAGCACGTCCTCTGAAAGGCCAAGTCCCTGTATAAGCTTCGAAGCGTCGGACTCCGCCTCCCAGCCGTTTCGTTCCGCAAATTCCGCTTCCAGCTCGCCCGCCAGAATGCCGTCAGCCTCTGTAAAATCTTCTTTGGCGTAAAGATTCTCCTTCTGCCGCATGATGTCGTAAAGACGGCGGTTACCCATAATAACAGTATCAAGCACCGGATAGCTGTCAAAGGCATAGTGATCCTGCTTTAATACCGACAGACGGACCTCCGGCGGAATGATGACCTCTCCGGTCGAAGGTTCGAGCTCTCCGCACAAAATACGCAAAAAGGTGGATTTTCCCGCGCCGTTCGCTCCGATAATCCCGTAGCAGTTGCCGGGCAGAAATTTCAAGTTGACGCCTGAAAAAAGATTCGAGCCGTCAAAGCTTAGACT
>CAKTAA010000106.1 GCA_934526185.1 uncultured Eubacteriales bacterium
ACACTATATGGGGGAATGGGCTTTACCACAACCGAACCTGCGCCAACAACCGAACCTTCACCTATATCAGCACTGTAAAGCACGCAAACATTCATACCAAGATAGGAATCTCTGCCCAAGGTAACTTTTCTGGTATTTCCACCCTGTGTAATAATATCATTGTCAGGATTTTTAAAAATGTGAGAGTATGGTGTAATGGTAATGTTTTGCGCCAACAAGCAATGGTCACCGATTTCTAAACCCATATGGCCGAAAAGTGTGGTACCCGTACCAATATAAACATTATTTTCTATCATGATGTAGCCTCCTGCAGCACTTTCGGTGTCAAGATAAACTCTATCCTGAAGCGAAACATTGTCACCTAAGGTGATTCCCTTTTCGCCGCGGGCAATAAGAGTTACATTGTCGTTAATTTTAACATTGTTGCCCAATGAAATATACTGAGGATTTACAATTTTAACACCAACTCCGATACTTAAATTCTTACCTACAGATTTAAACTGGGTTGAGTAGTATTCAACACGTATTTTTTCCGCCTCTTCCGAAGCGGTGTTCATAATAATTGCCTTATACATTTCTTCTTTATTTTCAGAAGAGTGGAATGCATTAGTAAAAAATTTTTCCATAAATTACCTCCTCAAATAATTTTATCATGGCAATACAAATATTATAAGTAATTAGAGAAAAAAGTCAAGAATAAAAAAAGAAAAACGTTGCGGCTAATTTTATATATAATTTAATCCCGAATTACTGAATATAATGATATCCCAATCGTCGGGAGACACGCAAGTCTCTAATAAGCAAAAACACAGCCGTATAAAATATGGACAGAGATACTATTAAAAGCATCTCTGTCCGCAATTTTTATTGTTTTTTGATTCTAAAACGCATCATTGATGTTAGAAGCTTTCGTTGGAAATTTTAGCTCATAAGGCGTACCAGTACGGCTTTTTGCGCGTGCAGCCTGTTTTCCGCCTCATCAAAAATATCAGACGCGTACGCTTCAAAAATATCAGCAGTTATTTCTTCACCACGGTGAGCCGGCAGACAATGAAGTACCATGACGTCCGGCTTTGCAGTCTGCACAACGGATTTATTAATCTGATATCCTGCAAATATTTTTTTACGTTCCTCGGCTTCGCCCTCCTGTCCCATACTGGCCCAGACATCGGTGACCAATATATCTGCATCTTTTGCCTGACGCTGAATGTCATCGCTTACAGAGAACATACCTTCGTAATCCTTTGCAAACGCAAGAACATCGGAGTGTGGAATATATTCAGCCGGACATGCAAGAGCAACTTCCATCCCGACTGTCAGACAACCGACGGTGAGGGAATTGGCCATGTTGTTTCCGTCTCCGATATAGCAGAGCTTTAAGCCGTTCAGTGTACCTTTTTTTTCCCTGATCGTAAGCAAATCCGCAAGTACCTGACATGGGTGGCTATAATCGGTCAGGCCGTTTATGACCGGGATGTCAGCATATTGTGCAAGCGTTTCTACCTCGGCTTGCTCATATGTCCGAATCATGATGCCGTCGAGATAACGCCCGAGAACGCGTGCGGTATCCTCAATCGGTTCACCCCGGCCGAGCTGAAGATCACGGGAACTGAGAAAGAGTGCTTCGCCGCCAAGCTGATACATACCGACCTCAAAGGAAACACGGGTACGGGTGGAGGATTTCTGAAAAATCATACCCAGTGTTTTTCCGGCGAGCAGAGGATGCCTGATTCCGTTTTTCCGTTCATATTTAAGCTGTGCCGCCAGATTCAAAAGATCAAGAATATCCTCGCGTGACAAATCAGCCATTTTCAAAAGATGATTTTTCATAGCGTATAAAAACCTGCTGTTTTTCGTCCGGGTATGTAGATTACAGGAGAAAAACATCCTTTCTGTATTTATGTAATGAAGAAATAAATTCTATCGGCGCTTCACCGCGCGGAGAACTCTAAAAACTTATGGGCGATTTGTTCTGGATATGGTGCAGTGGAGCGGAAGCCCGTTTTCACAAACTTGTTGGCACTCGCCTTGAATCAACGGAAAGAGATAGTCTAGACACGCGTCGGTAATATGATTGCCATCCGGATGAATAAATTCATCTGGAAGTGTGCGGACGCGGTTGGCAATTTCGGAAATATTACCGCAGAAGGTGGAAACAGAATATACTGAGCTGTTATCTCTTTGAAAACACATCATTTTTCCAGAAGCACCTCCAGCAGCGCAGCGTACCGCATCACGGCCGATATGTACGGCTTCCTCAAGGTCGGTTTTAGAAGCGCAGTGTGAAGCACATCTTTGCAGCAGATTCAGTTCAACAGAGCGCACTTTGCAGCCAATTTCCTTTTTTACAGCAAGTTCAAGCGCCTTTCCCGTACCCGCAAGATACTGATGGCCGAATACATCCTTGGCACCGCTTTGAGCGGATTCGCCCACATATTTGCCGTCCGCAAGTCGGATGCCCTCGGAAACCGCTACGACAACATTTGGATGTTTTTCAAGCGCACAGCGAATATCTCGGAAAAAGAGGGAATAATCAAAGGTCCGCTCTGGAACGTAGATAAAATCGGGAGCAACGCCACAGATTTTTCGAGGAAGAGCAGCAGCAGCGGTGAGCCATCCTGCGTCTCGTCCCATAATTTCGACAATGGTAACTGCTTTTGTCGTATAAACCGCACAGTCGCGCAAGATTTCCAGAACGGAAGTTGCTATAAATTTAGCAGCCGAACCATAACCCGGTGTATGATCGGTTCCCATAACATCGTTATCAATGGTTTTGGGTACACCCATGATGCGAATTGCATAATCCGTTTTTTCGGCATAGGCGGAAAGCTTATCTACGGTATCCATGGAATCGTTTCCACCAATATAGAAAAAATACCGAATGTTCAGTTCTTTAAAATAAGCAAACAGCGCTTCATAAACAGCCGGATCGTCTTCCGATCGAGGCAGACGCATTCTGCAGGAGCCGAGAGCCGCCGCTGGCGTCTGCTCCAAGATACGCAGCGATTCCTCGCCGGAAAACTGTTCGCTGAGATTACATATATTATGCTGAAGCATGCCCTCGATACCGTGAAATGAGCCGTAAAGTGTTTGAATACAATCCTGCTCCATTGCACCTCGAATGACACCGGCAAGCGTAGCATTGATAGCGGCGGTGGGACCGCCTGATTGGCCGACGATAGCATTGCCCGTAATATAACAATCTTTCATGATCTCATCCTCTGCATTCTTATATCTGTTAACAAAAATCCACTAAATGAAAGTGCGGAAACGTAACTGGAAAATAATTTATTAAATCCTGTCCCTTTGTTCTAAAGGAGAATAAGCGTGAATATCCTCTGTATAGGTTGTGTATAGGACAAGAATTGATGCATAATTATACGAGTGGAAAATAAAAAAAACGAAAATCGAAAATCATATAAAAAGCTAAAAACAGTATAGCATATTTTTAAAAAAAATGCAAGGAATATTTTTTTGAGCGAAAAAAAGATTCTCTAAAAAAGTCTTGTATATCAAGGGATTTCCCCCACTTGCACACCCAGATTTATAAAAAAGTTTGACAAAATCACAGATTTGTAGTATAATAAGAACCATATACACAATAAAACGGGAAATGATTTTGTGCATAAATGAAAAAATAAACAGCAAAGAAATGTATGCCGTGTGCATAAAAATATTGTAATGCACCCGTGAACATCTTGCAGAGCGGGGATGCGGCAAAAGGTGACAAAAAGGCTGCTTATAGAACAAAACGTTTAAAACATTCCTGTTTATGTGTATGAATATACCACTCAAAACAGACGGAAAAGGAGGAAGCACATGAGACGAATGAAAATCATTTGTTGTTTTTTATGTGTTGCTGTCTTGATGGCTTGTACACTACCCGTACAGGCAGCAGGAATCCGTGTGGCAATTGATGGTGATGTGTGTGATATTGAATGGACACTGCCGACAGACGGCGTCATATGTGTTCCAATCCGTGCATGCGTGACAGCGATTACGCAGCAGGACTGCACAATTGATTGGGACGATGCGACGCAGACAGCGCGGATTACAGCAAACAATCTCATTATGAATATTCCATATGATTCGCACTATATTATTGCAAACGGCAGATACATTTACAGCACACAGAAAACCTATGCCATTGACGGAACAATGTTTGTTCCTATCCGGTCGCTTTCTAAGGCGTTTGGCGCTGAAGCGGATTGGGACGGCGCAAATCAAATTGCACACATCACGCGCGGAGAACAGACGATTTTAAACGGCGTATACTTTTACAACGAAGAAGATCTGTACTGGTTATCTCGGATTATAGCGTCGGAAAGCGGAACAGAATCACTTCAGGGAAAAATAGCTGTGGGAAATGTAGTTCTCAATCGCGTGAAGGATGAACAGTTTGCCAACACAGTCAAAGATGTTGTATTTGAATGCACAAACGGAAATTATCAGTTTTCGCCGGTGAAATACGGAACGGTATACAGAGAACCGGATTATGAGAGTATCGTTGCAGCAAAGATATGTCTGGAAGGATATACGATTTCTGATGAAATTCTGTATTTCGTAGAAGCATCATATTCCCAAAATAGCTGGTTTTCAAGAAACTGTACATATGAACAGACAATCGGAAATCACGCGTTCTTTTCTTAAGCGGTACATTATTTATAAGCATTACAATTTTAATATAAAAATGTAGAATAAGAAGAACAGAGAAGTGCCCTCCTTTGCTGAATGGCAGAATTGCCTTCAGTAAAAGGGGGGCGTTTTACTTGTATTATAAGCAAATGCTAAAGCAACAGTGTGTTTTCAATCTACAGAGGTATTTGCTGCACTTACGGTATTATTTTAAGCAGAGCAATATTATATGACACCGCAAATAAGATTTAAAGGATATTCCGCTCGTGAACTTGCAGAAATGGTCGGCATTGTTCCTACAACGCTTTCTCTTATAGAAATGAAAGAATACGATACAATATAAAACTGCTGTCCTGCTTGATATGTGCTTGACATTGACACAGACTGCAAAGTCCGAGAGCGAATATCTCTTAATCAATTGAAAATAATAGCACAGAAAATCGGGATTGCGCTTAACGATTACTACGATTGAGAGAGGGGAACGCGAAAGCTCCACAGAAAGGAATAATAGAATATAATCACACTTATCAAACAAGCCAATATCCATATATGGTTGATCGTTGTGCCATGCTTTTGTTAATTACAGTTTATGCGAAAAAAGCGGAGAGACCTCATCATGTGAAGTCTCCCCGTTTCATAAACAGCCCGAATTCTGTTGAACTTTATTCAGCCGTTGTATCTTCCCCGATGGCTGTTAAGGTATCAAGCGGTTTATATTCTTCGTAATTTTTCAGCTTGGACTTGGTAAAGATGCTGCAGCCGTAATAGTTGGATTTGACATTGGAAAGATCAGAGGAAACAGCATAAGCATTTGTATTAAAGATAACAGGAATAACCGGAGCATCATCAAGCAGCATCTTTTCTGCTGAGATAAGTACTTTGTCCATATCCTCACGCGACGCAGCAGTGAAAGCCTGAGCAATCAACTGGTTGTATTCGTCGCTGTTGTATTGGGTCATATGAGGCAGCGGTGTGTAATCTCCGCCGACAACATTGACGGCTTCTCCACTGAAATCAGGACTGAACGGGGCAAGCGTTGAGAATGCGCTGGTAGAGATTGTCTGAAAGTCCAGACCGATAACATCAAAATTATAATTGCCGGTTTCCTTATTCTTGATAAAGCTGGCATCATATTCTTCCAGCGGAAGTGCCTCCAGAACAACTGTGAAACCGAGTTCCTCCCACGCAGCCTTTACCGCCTGCGCAATATTTCCATTGAGACCGCTTTCTTTATATGTGAGAGTAAATTCACCAGAGGTCACTCCAGCATCTTTCAGGAGTGATTTTGCCTTTTCTATGTCCGCTGTGGGAGCAAGAACATCTCCAGCCTCTTCACGGAAAGAGGTTTTTTTATTCACATAAAAGACACCGTCAGGAAGCAGGCCGGTAGCTGGCTTTGCGCCGGTCGCAAGCTCTGAAATCTTGGTTCTGTCAATGGCGAGAGACAAAGCCTGACGCACTGCAGCATTTTCAAACAGAGGATTTTGAGTGTTGATAAAATAAGAATACAAAGACATGGATTCTGCTGTATTCACTTTATCATAAGCATCGGCTCTCGCTGCTGTGATGTCGGCTACATACAAAAGCTTGTCGGAAATACGGGAAAGAGAAAGCGTATCGGAAAGGGAAACGGTTCCCTCGTCTTCCGTATATGAAAAAGCTTTGTCAATCATTTCTTCGTCATAATTGTAGTGTACCAAAATTCGGAACGGTGTAACGTCCTTATCCAGCGCTTTTTCGGTGTGGCCTTCTATGTCCATATAATATTCGTTGCGTTCCAGCGTTACGGTTTCGCCGAAGTAAGCCTTATCAAGATATTTGACGCAGAAAGGTCCGCTTGCAACCAGATACTGGGAGTATTTGCTCCAGTCACTGGTAAAGGTCACCACATCCTCTCTGAGCGGCACAAGCGCGGGACTTGCCAAATATTCAAGAAAAAGATCGGTATCGGTTTCGTTTTCAAAAGTGATTTCAAGAACCGTTGTATCAATAGCCGCTACTCCGAGGTCATCAATTGTAGCATCGCCGTTTCGTATGGCGCGGGCATTTTTAATTTGGAAAAGCATAGAGGCAGCGGGGCTGGAAAAGCTTGGCTCAATGATGCGCTTCCATGCAAAAATAATATCCTCTACCTGAAGCTGACGTCCGTCACTCCACGCAGTATCAATGATTTCGATTTTCATTTTATGTTCGCCGGTTTTGGAATCCTGATAGGTTGTAATATCTTTTGCAAGAGATTTTTCAATATTGCCGTTTTCATCTACAGTCATTAGACCGCTGTAAATTAGGCTGAAGAAACGGACGGCAGAAGCATCATTATAGGTTATAGCAGGGTCCCAGTTTCTCAGCTCGGAACCGAGATAAATATTAAAAATCGGTCCTTTGTCGTCTCCTTTCAAACCGGAACAGCCGGCCAGAGCGCACAGCAGCATAATGCCGGCCAGCATCAGTGACAAAAATCTTTTCATCGGGAAATTTCCTCCTCATCGTTAACTGTCATTTGCGGCGGCAGTGCGCGGAAATCGGCACCGATCCGCTGTCGGACGCAAATACATCATTTTACCATTTTATTATAGCATTGTTTTTCCATAATAGCAAGAAGCGATTGTTTTGTTGACGCAATATTTAGAGATATGCACAAAAACAAGACTTTGAAGTTGTGCAAAATCAACAATTTATTTGAAGCTTTCAATGAAATGTGTAAGATCGTTTTCATATAAATGCTCCATGATATGCTGAACATAGGC
>CAKTAA010000107.1 GCA_934526185.1 uncultured Eubacteriales bacterium
GTATGATACTGCCTCATTGCCATCGATGATTGTTCCAACATCGGTCGCTATCATCGCGGTATTCATGGTGAGCATTCGTATTGTGTCTTCCGTAGCTTTCGAATGCGAGGATATAAAGGTAAAAATTCTCTCCTGCATCCGTGTGAAATAAGAAAAGGTCTGAGGAACACCGATAACCAGCCCATTCATACGTACGGGATGCAATGTCATGGTTGCAGACGGAACGATATACGATACATCAGCGGAAACCGCCAGCGGCACGCCGATGGAATGACCACCGCCTAGCACAAGAGAAACGGTCGGCTTTTTCATGCTGGCGATCATTTCTGCGAGTGCAAGCCCCGCTTCTACATCGCCGCCGACCGTGTTCAGAACAATCAGCAGGCCGTCAATTTTTTCATCCTCTTCAACGGCCACGAGCATAGGAATGAGATGTTCATATTTTGTACTTTTTTGTCCGCCGCCGAGAATATAGTGTCCCTCAATTTGACCGATAATCGTCATGCAGTGAATCGTACAATCTCCGCTTTTTGTGACAACCGCGCCAAGGGGCGTTGGATCGATATCCGGCAGATGCATTCCTGACTGCTGTTCATCTCCGCCCTCCGGCTGTGTATCCTCAGACCGAGGTGCGGACGCTGCAGCCAAAGGCTTCGCCATTTCTACCTGTTTTCCGGCTTGTTCCATGCCATTACCATGCCTTTCTAAAGCTACTGCTCCATTTAATTTTTTGCAGGCTGTCAAAGGTTCAGAGAGTGTCTGAACGGATTGAGCGTTGTCCGCAAAGCTGAATTTCATCAATGGAAAAAGCATCCTTATAAGCAGGTAAAACCCGCTACTTGTGCGTGCAGGATGATATTTTCATTTTGTTATAATAGTTTTTGCAAAAATTCATTTTTTTATCATTTACTTTTTCAGGAAAATGTTGTATACTATTTAACTGTGAGTACTGTTGATGACCGATATTCGTTTTGTATCAACAAACGGCCGGAGTTATATAGGGCAGAAAAACGGAACGCCGCCCTTGTTTCGTTATGCCGTATGAAGGGACGGCCTGTCGGCCATATCTCGTAAAGAAAGGAAGCTTTTGCGCGGAAGACCGCGGCAAAAGCGGGAGGAAAGCCATGTCGGAAAATAAAATTCTGGTGGAAACCTCTGCGCGGCATGTTCACTTGACGGAAGAACATATCGCTGTTTTGTTCGGCGCCGGACATACGCTGACGCATAAGAAGGATCTCAGTCAGCCCGGACAGTTCGCGTGTGAGGAACGGGTAACGGTTGTAGGACCGAAGAAGTCGATTCCAAATGTGATAATCTTAGGACCGGCGCGCAAAGCCTCGCAGGTGGAAATTTCGTTTACGGATGCCAGAACACTGGGGATTGAAGCGCCTGTACGGGAAAGCGGAGATCTGAAGGGATCTGCGGGATGCAAGCTGGTAGGCCCCTGCGGAGAAGTGGACTTGAGCGAGGGCGTTATTATCGCCAAAAGGCATATTCACCTGACACCGGAGACAGCATCCGAAATGGGTGTAGAGGACAAGCAGATTGTAAAGGTACGCATAGAATCTGCCAGAACCACGGTATACGGAGACGTGGTGGTTCGTGTCAGTCCCAGCTTCGCACCGGCTATGCATATAGATACAGATGAAGCCAATGCAGCCTGCGCTTTCGGCAAATGTTACGGTGAAATCCGAAACTGCTGCAAGTCTGAATCCAAGTAAAACTGAACCGCCCGTGCGAAAGCACGGACAAAACAAATGCAACAACGAAGGAGAGAGCGAGCATGAGTGAATTGATGTATTCTCATGAAGTGGAAAACATGTGCCCGGTGGCAAAAGGACCGCATCATGGTCCCGCGCCTATACCGGAAGAAGGCAAATGGGTTAAGGCCTACGAAATCAAGGATATATCCGGACTATCTCACGGCATTGGCTGGTGCGCGCCGCAGCAGGGAACCTGCAAGCTGACGTTGAACGTCAAAGACGGCATCATAGAGGAAGCGCTGGTGGAAACCTGCGGATGTTCCGGTATGACGCACTCCGCCGCAATGGCAGGGGAGATTCTTCAGGGCAAGACGATTCTTGAAGCCCTGAATACAGATCTTGTCTGCGATGCCATTAACGTGGCGATGCGTGAAATATTCAAGCAGTTGGTTTACGGAAGAACACAGACAGCATTTTCGGAGGGCGGCCTGCCGGTCGGCGCATCCCTTGAGGATCTCGGAAAGGGCCTTCGTTCTCAAGTGGGCACTATTTTTGCAACGCGTGCAAAGGGTGTGCGCTATCTTGAAATGGCCGAGGGATACATTCTATCTCTGGGACTTGACAAGAATAACGAGATTATCGGCTACCGTTTCGTACACCTCGGCAAAATGATGGATATGATACGCGCAGGCAAGGATCCAAAAGAAGCGTATGAATCCAACATCAAAACCTACGGCCGTTACGATGAAGCGGTCAAATACATTGATCCCAGAAGCGAATGAGGAAGGAGGCGTTTGAAATGGTGAAATTTGAAGGATATGATAGAAGAATTGAAAAAATAGAAGCGTGCCTTAACGAATATGGGATGAAAAGCCTGGAGGAAGCACGCGAGATATGTCTGAACGCCGGTATAAATGTTGAGGAAATTGTCAAGGGTGTACAGCCCATTGCATTTGACAACGCTGTGTGGGCTTATACAATCGGATGTGCGATCGCGCTGAAAAAGCAGAACAAAAACGCAGCGGATGCCGCAGAATCTATCGGTATAGGACTTCAAGGCTTTTGCATTCCCGGTTCTGTAGCGGAAAACCGTAAAGTGGGACTCGGACACGGAAATCTGGGGGCTATGCTGCTGCGTGAGGACACAAAATGCTTCTGTTTCCTGGCAGGTCATGAGTCCTTTGCCGCGGCCGAAGGAGCGATCGGAATTGCAAGAACGGCGAATAAAGTGCGTAAGGAACCTCTGCGTGTCATTTTGAACGGTCTGGGCAAAGATGCTGCATATATTATATCCCGTATCAATGGATTTACCTATGTGGAAACTTCTTACGATTTTTATACTGATACACTTGAGGTTGTCAGAGAAATTGCATATTCCGACGGTGACAAAGCAAAGGTTCGCTGCTATGGTGCTAACGATGTTCTTGAGGGTGTCGCTATTATGAAAAAAGAGCAGGTGGACGTATCCATAACAGGAAATTCAACAAATCCGACACGTTTTCAGCACCTTGTGGCGGGAACTTATAAAAAATGGTCGTATGAAAACGATAAAAAGTATTTTTCCGTTGCTTCAGGCGGCGGTACGGGACGTACGCTGCATCCGGATAATATGGCCGCCGGCCCAGCTTCTTACGGTCTGACGGATTCAATGGGAAGAATGCACGGCGATGCACAGTTTGCCGGTTCATCTTCCGTTCCGGCGCATGTAGAAATGATGGGCCTCATCGGCATGGGCAATAATCCAATGGTCGGCGCTACTGTTGCCTGCGCGGTTGCGGTTGAGGAAGCGCTGAAATAAAGCACAAAGCCGCATAAAATAAGGATTTTCACACAAACAGGGCCTTTGGTACAACAAGCACCAAAGGCCCTGTTTCTTGTCATTATATAGCCACTTTGACAATCATTTGACAACCGCCGGACAGGATGTTGTCAATCCACATGCTTTTTGAATATAGCTGCCCCAGTAGCTTAACACCCTCCTCATTCATTTTTTAGGTCAGGTGCAGATAGTAATTTCATGGTTACATGTAAATCTTTATGCCCCAGACATTCCTGCAAATATTTCCGAGGGGCATCATTTTCCGCCAGCGTGGGTATGATGCAGGAAATGAAAATCGAATTCCGGGTAATACAGAACGATTTGTGCCGTGTGCTGCATGCTTCGGGGATGAAACAATTTGCTTTGTATAAAGATTCAAAAAAACTTTTGATCAATGATTTTTTCGCCACAAAAGTGTATTTGCAGGCCGTTTTATCGTCACAGTACCGGCAGTAACATCTGAATCTACAAGTCCATAACGCTTTAAACAAACTAGCAATTGTTCCTTTTTGATGTCATCCATGCCACAAAGAGGGAGCCGGCATCCACCTACGGAGAATCCCATAAAATTTAACGCCTGCTTTACTGGAATCGGATTGACATCGCTAAATAAGTTTTCGATGAGTTCAAGATACTTTAGCTGAAGTGTATCGCTTTTTCCTGTATTTCCATTAAAGTAACTTTGACAAATATCGTGTGTTTCCTTCGGCGCAATATTTGCAAGAACAGAAATAACACCTTTGGCACCGAGCGCTAATGCAGATGTAATTTGATCGTCGTTGCCGGAATAAATGGCAAGATTATCTCCGCAGAGCGAAGCAATTTTTGCTATCTGCGAAAAATTGCCGCTGGCTTCTTTTGTCGCCGTAATATTCTCGATTTCAGAAAGCCGCCGATAAGTTTCAGGCAAAATATTTACACCAGTCCGTGTGGGGACATTGTATAGAATAATCGGCACGTCAACAGCATCTGCACAAGCTTTAAAATGTTGATACAATCCTTCCTGAGATGCCTTGTTGTAATATGGTGTTACATGCAGCAGAGCATCTGCGCCGCGTTTCTCAGCTTCTTTCGAGAGATAGACCGCATGCGCTGTATTATTGCTGCCCGTACCGGCAATTACCGGTATTTTCCCGTCAATATAAGAGACACAGCAGGAAATTACATTGAGATGTTCTTTATCCGTTAGCGTTGCAGATTCGCCGGTCGTACCTGCAATCACGACGGCGTCGGTATGATTTTCTAATTGAAACTGCAACAGTCGTTCCAGCTCTTCGTAAAAAACGGTTCCATCCTCTTTCATAGGTGTCACCAATGCGACTGCAGAACCAGTAAATATTTCTTTTTTCATTTTTAGCATCTCCTTAATTAAGTATTTTCAGGCGCCAAATACTATAACTATCCAAAAATCCACGCCAAAGGCATAGCAATTAAAGTTGTAGACACGGCAACTGCTATTAGAATGAATATTGGCATTCCAATAAACATTGCTAAAAAGGCAAGATACGGATGACGCAATGCAAAACGCCCAGCCTTTCTATCAAATTTATCTTCAAATTTATGAATTGATTTCAGTATGGCTCTCATAGTTCACTCCTCCCTTGCTTATAAGGATAGCACGTGAGAAATTAAAAAGGTAAAAGCAATATATATATTGTCATTAAGAAAAAATAAAGCCAGTATTACCGAATAAGTAATGGTAATACCGGCTTCATTTCTGTTTGCTTTATAATATACTGCTTGGTTCCTTCTTCGATTTATCAAACGCACGGGGGAAGGTTTTTTCTGCGGTTATCGGGCGGTGCCAAGCCGTGAACGATGGAAATATCCTTGTCCAAATCGATCTCATCATAATATTGTGTGGAATAGCACGCGATACAGAAACCGAGATGTGCGGCTACCATTGCCTGTTTCCGGTAATTCAGATTTCAAACACCGATATTGCCGCGTTTAGGCTCGTTGTCCGGCCCGGCGCTCCTCACGACTGAGCTTGGCCTCCACTCGTGCGTCCCTCTCGTCAATGGAAAAGGGCTTTACAAAGTAATCGTCGGTGTCCTTGATTCAGGCCATCAAAAAGGATGGGATAGGAAACAATGTCCCGAATACGGCTGCACCCCTCAATCCCGTCAATATCCGACATTTTGATGAATAACAGGATGAGGTCGGGATGCTTCCCGGCTTTTTCAATCGCTTGTAGGCCCATTCTTAGCCGTCATCACATAAATAGCCGTTAAATTCTAAATATCGGCTCAACATGGTGGCCATATCCTGCTCGTCATCCACGATTAAGAGTTTCTTTTCCATGGTTCAAGCCTCTATGCATTGAGTATAGTAGCCAATTCTAAAATATTTCTAAATTGTTTGCCGCCTGCTTTACAGTTATATAGTCAAATATACAGCTCATCCTTCAATATATCCGAAGGGTACTGTCCTCCGTTCCATTTACCCTTCAGCACGTTTTCAGTCAGCCCACGCTTAACCTTCACAGCCAGTTCGGCAGAGTAATATTCAGCATAGCTCTCCAGCAGGGATTCCGGCAGAATCCCCTCCGAGCTTTCGTATATCTTCTCTGTGGCCGAAACCACACAAACCCCGTTTTTTTCAGGACTGCCTTTAATGGGCCGATTCATAGCGGTTGCGGGCAAATCGATCCAACTTCCAGACGGCAATGACATCAAAGGCCGTCTTAAAGCTGTTCTTAATCATCTTTTGAAACTCTGGCCGGTTGCTGGTCTTAGTGGATAAGGCTTGATCAAAGTACACGCCGGCAATTTCCAAGTCGTTGTGCACCGTATATTTCCTGCATTCACGAAGCTGATATTCAATGCTTTCTTCACGCTGATTATCCGAGAAATACCAGGCATAAATAACAGCTCTCATGATTTTTCCTCCTGAAATTACCTCAGAACCGCCTCCTTTAGCGTGGTATTGGCGGCGGTTCCCGGCCCAAAGCACATTTCTGCAAATGATTGGATTTTTTCGTCCTCAATGAAATTTCTCGGCTGAAATTTGTAGAGCTTACCTTGTGGCTGGTCTGTCCTGCCAAATATGTAATCGAGGATACATCAAAATAGTCGGCGTTCCATAGCAGAAGGTGGTTGGGAATATCCGAAACACCGTGATCATATCGGTTGATTGCCGTCTGTATAACGCTCCCGATCAGCTTCGCTCTTTGAACTGTGATAGCTTCACGCTGGCCCTCAAATATTTAAGCCGACTCCCCATAAATTCTCTATCCAAAATAATTCACCTCATAGATATTATTTCAGCAAATCAAATAACATTATAAATTTAACAAAAGATTTTGTGGACGAAAATTTGCGCTGTTACATAGACGTATTGAAATATTTAGATCAATCTTTATTTTTTACAATGATTAACCTTCTGCCCATTCTGCTCAACAGCTCGTTTGATATACTGTCAGCATGATCGGCTACATCGGCGGCAAGTAATTCATCGTTTCCATCTCTGCCGATTAAAGTGACAACATCACCAACGAAAACATCGGTTATATCAGTAATATCGATGGTCAGCTGATCCATGCAGATTCGTCCGACAATCGGCACTCGCTGTCCGTGGATTAAAACCTCGCCTTTCCCGCAAGACAAATTTCTCGGAACTCCGTCTGCGTAGCCGATTGGCAGAATCCCGATTTTGCTTTCTCTTTGTGCCACAAAAGTTCTGCCGTAACCGACGCTTTCACCGATGTGGACAGTACGGATATGAATAATGC